>CAZXVY010000197.1:0-5353 GCA_964644115.1 uncultured Terriglobales bacterium | reverse complement strand
TCATGTCGTCACCTGGTCATGTTGCCCATCTGGTCATCGGGTCGTCTGGGGGTCGTCTGGGGGTCGTCTGGCAATCGGCCCACGCATTTCAGATCACCACACGTGACCAGATGACAACATGACTACATGGTTGCATGGTTGACCATAATATTTGACTATAGTACATTAATATGGTCTATAAGGAGTCCGCCATGGAAGAAGTGGCCATTTCCGAGTTCAAGGCCAAGTGCCTGGCCCTGCTGGAGCAGGTGCGCAAGACCAAGAAACCCATCCGGGTGACGCGTTTCGGCAAGCCAGTGGCGGAGGTGGTGCCGCCGTCTCCGGCGGCGGAGCGCGCGGACTGGCTGGGTTCGATGAAGGACACGATGGAAATTGTGGGTGACGTGGTGTCTCCGGTGATCGAGGAGCGAGACTGGGAGGCGCTGAAGGATTGAAGCTGCTGCTCGACACCCACATCTGGCTGTGGAGCCTGAGCGAGCCGGGACGCCTGGGGCGCCGCCTGCGACGCGAGCTGGCGGACCCGAAGAACGAGTTGTGGCTGTCTCCGGTGAGCACCTGGGAGGCGCTGCTGCTGGCCGGCAAGGGCAGAATCCGGCTGCATGGAGACCTGGGCGCATGGCTGGCTCGCGCCACCGCGCACCTGCGCGAGGCTCCGCTGACCCATGAGATTGTGCTGGCGGCGCAGCAGTTGCCCCTACCGCATCCCGATCCGGCGGACCGCTTTCTGGCGGCCACCGCGCAGGTGCTGGGATTGACCCTGGTCACTGCGGATAAGAGGCTGCTGGGGCTGGGAGAGATTGCGACGCTGGGGAACCGGTGAGGATCGGCAATAAGCAGTAAGCAATAAGAATGCTTGTGTGGAAGCTGGGCGAGGTCGCCCGCGCTCCTGCGATGAGGACCTGTAGTCAATCGGCTTATTGCTTATCGCTTATCGCTTATTGCTTATCGCAATTCATACGCGGGCGAGGTCGCCCGCTTCCACACGGTAGCGGCGGGCGGCGGGTTTCAAGCTCAGCACCTTCATCAGGGTTTCGGCGGCTTCTTTGCCGGATTCGGCGCCGCCGTTCATGTAGCCCTGGGAGTCGTAACTGGTGTGCTCGCCGGCGAAGAAGAGCTGGCCCACAGGCTTGCACTTGGCTTCCGCGATGGTGGTCCACTGGCCGGTCTTGAAGCAGGCGTAGGAGCCCTTGGTAAACGGGTGGGTGGGCCAATGGAAGCGGGCCACCTTGCCGGACTGCTTGGCGGTGATGCCCAGGAAGGCGCGCTCCAGTCCGGGCAGAAGACGGGCAGCAGCTTCCTGATCGGTGCCCTGGCCGGCGTCCACTCCCAACTTGCCGCCGGAGTAAAACGTGAAGCCGCCGGCGGCGCCGGGTTGCAAGGCGCTGTTGTCCCAGCCGGACTGAAACATTTCGTCGGTGAAGATGTTTCCGGCGAAGCCCTGGGAGCGCCAGTGACGGTCGTGGAAACCCACCATCACCTTGGCGTTGGCGCCGTACCCAAGTTCGCGGATGGCTTTGGCCTTGTGGGGTGGGAGGTCCACCTTCATCTCCACTTCGCGCAGCATGGTGAAAGGCAGAGTGAGGATGACGGCGTCGGCGTCTACGTCCACAGGGCTGCCGTTGGTGTCCTGGAAGGTGAGGCGGAAGCCCTGGCCGCGGCTGCGGATGGCTTCCACGCGATAGCGATGCTTTACCTGGCCGGGAACGCGCTTGGCCAGCTCCTCGATGATGCGTTCGTTGCCGCCCTTCACCTTGTAGCGTTCGTCGCTTTCGCCGAACAGCTCGAAGGCGCCCGGCTCGGTGCCGATGAGCATGATGAGGTTGAGCGATGACTGCTCGCCGGCTTCGAGGCCGTACTCGGTGACGAAGGCCACCTCCAGCAGTTCCTTCATCCAGCCGGTGGCGCCGATTTTTTCGATGTACTCGGCGATGGAGGTGCGGTCGAGCTGGGCGCCGCCGCCTTCGTTCTCGAAGTCCACAATCTCGCCCAGGGACTCGTAGTCGGCGGCGATCTTTTTGGCCAGTGGAGCGAAGGCGCGAACCGCCTCGCGCTGGGTGTAGTGGCGTCCGTTGAAGAAGTAGGCTTCGCGCTTCACGCCGCCCCTCTGCGGTCCTCGGGTGTCCAGGCGCTGCAGGCCGAATTCCTTCATCAGGGCCAGCATCTCGGCATGGTTGCTGTCTATGAACTCGCCGCCCAGTTCGGTGGTGAGGCCGGGGCCCATCAAGTCGCGAGCGGTGAACATGCGTCCGCCGGAACGAGGGGAGGCTTCATAGATGTCGGCGCGCAGGCCCGCCTTCTTCAGCGTGTAGGCGGCATTGAGTCCGGCGATTCCCGCGCCCACGATGGCTACGCGGGGAGCGCTGGAGTCGGCACGAAGGGGCGTGAGGTAGGCGCCCGCAGCGATGGCGGCGCCGGTGAGCGCCGTGGCCTCCAGGAAGCGGCGGCGAGTGGGACGTGTTTGCGAAGGGGGCGGCGGCATTTCCATGAGTTCGTCGAGCGGAGGCATGCCCGGACGATCGGCCAGCGCGGCCAGACGGAGGATGCGAACCAGGGATTCGAACAGCGGTGTGCGGGCCATGTGTTTTCCTCGGGGGCTGAAGCCCCGTGCAGCAAGCAATAAGCAATAAGCAGTAAGCAATAAGTACAGCTACACGCGACTCAAGGCGGCGAGCTCGTTGCTGCGACGGATGAGTTCGCCGCGATCCAGGTCGCGGTATTGTTCGGGCAGCAGGCTCCGGCTGGTGCATTCGAGCACCGCCACCAGGTTCTGTAACTCGATTTCCGTGGGGTAAGAGGGAGGGATGAAGTCTTCCAGGGCGTGCTTCAGGTCCTCCACATCCACGGCAGCGTCATTCTCCAGCGCGCTCTTCATGCGGGCGCGGATGAGCACGGCTTCGATGTCGGCACCGGAAAGGCGTCCGCACTTCTCCAGAAAGAATTTTTCGGCTTCCGCGGAGGATAACTGGGTGCCGGTCTTCTTCTGCATGGCGCGCAGCATGGCCAGGCGCTCTTCGTCGGAATGCGGATAGAAGAGCGCGATGTGTTCTTCGGCGCGGCCCTGGCGCTTCAGGTCCACGGGCAGCAGATCAGGACGGCAGGTGAGCAGGAACCAGAGGACCTTGCCGCGCAGTTCGGTGTTGCCCATGAACTGCGCGATCTGCGCGAAGACGCGGTTGGAGACGCCGGAGTCGCCGGAAGAATTGCGGTCGCCGAGCTGGGCGTCGGCTTCGTCCACGATGACGGCGATGGGGCTCATGGCCTTGAGCAGGTTGAGCACGCGCTCCAGATTTCCTTCCGTCTGGCCCTGCCACATGCTGCGAAAATTCTTGAGCGTCACCGCGGGGATGCCGACTTCGCCGGCAAAGCAGGTGATGAGGAAGGTCTTGCCGGTGCCCACCGGGCCGCAGATCACGTAGCCCATGGGGAGGACGTCGGTGCGGCCCAACCGGATGGCGGAAGCGGCGTCGCGCAGCTTCTTTTTGGCGGGCTCGTGCCCGGCCACCATAGAGAGGTCGAAGCGGCTCTCCACGAACTCCAGCAGGCCTCCGGATTCGGCTTCGATGAGTTCCTTCTTGCGCTGCGAGAGCAGCTTCATGGTGAGCGGCTGCTGGTTCTGCACGGCGTGCGCAACCATGCTTTGGAGCTGTACGCGCTTGAGCCCGCCGCTGAGCTTGCCCAGCATGGGGGCGGTGACGTCGGAACCTTGGGGCAGCGGCGTCGCGGTCACGTGATGCTGCGCAAAGTCCGTGCGCTCCTCTTCCCCGGGCAGCGGGATGTGAATGGGAGCAACGCCGGGATGCTGCAGGATGCTCTGGTTCAGCTCGATCTGGTTCTCCGCAATGAGGCAGATGGTGACGTCGGAGCGCAGGAAGGCGGAGTTGTGCGCCCAGCGCTTGAGGATGACCAGCGCGTTGCGGTCTTCGGCGGACATGCCGGAGACCTCGCCCGCGGGCGCGAGGGTTTCCGCGAAGTCGAGGATGAGGGCGACCTTCTTGCCATCCTGCAGGCGCAGGCGCAGGTAACTGTCGATGAGATTGAGGACGGCGTCGGTGGTGCGGGGCAGGGCCTGCGAGAAGGAGGTGCCGTGGAAGGTGTCGTAGCCGGCCAGAGCGCGGCCGAAATCGGACTGCATGTCGCGGTGCGCGAAGCTGATGCCGCCGCCCCGGTCGTAGCTGAGCACCAGGTCGCGATGTCCGAAGAGCGCCTGTTCGAGGAACGGAACCAGGGGGAGATACTCGGTCTTGCCTTCGCGTTTCAGCGCCACCAGGTCGCGCACGTTACCGTGCAGGACGAACAGGGCGAAGGCGCGGGAGTAGTACTTCTCGGAAAGCTGGCGCGCCCAGGGCGGCAGGTCAGCGAGTTGCGGAGGAGCCATCATGGCAATTAAAAATTAAGAATTAAAAATTAAAAATTTAAGAACAAAAACGTCGGCGCAGCCATTGCAATTACAAATTACAAATTAAGAACAAAAAACGCCGGCACAGCCACTCAAAATTGCAATTAAAAATTGCAAAATAAAAATTACAAAACAAAATGCGGCATTACAATTGCACGATCAGTAATGATATCGAACGGCACTTCATTGGCTCTTCTTCTTGGTGGAGACGAGAATCGCACCCAGGATTCGCTTCAGCTCCGTGACTTCACCCCTCAGTTCTCGCAGTTGATCGGCAGACCCAATCCCGGTAGCCTCAAGCAACCGCAACCAATAGTCCGTTTCCCGCGCCTCCTTAAGGGCGATTGAAACCTTGCTGATAAAGTCCCCGCGACTCTGTCCAGCCTGTGCCTCTTCCAGGTTGGCTCCAATCGATGTGCCGGCCCGGAGCAGTTGCCGCGCCAATGTGGCATGCACACCAGGCCTTCCGTCCAAGCCTTGGCACAACCCAACTACACGAACCGAAAAAGCGAATGTACGCTCGCATATGTTCCGGGGCTTCTCCCCGGCATTCACAACTGCCTTCGCTACCGAGTCGCCTTTTTGCATTCTGAAGTTTGCATTCTAGATTTTGCATTTTACATTTTTAATTTTGCATTTTTTCGCTTCAGTTCCTGGTGCGCTGGCCGCGCGCAGGCGGGGCGGGTTTGACGGTTGAGGGGGTGGTGCGCCCCGGGCCGGCGAGCAACGACGGTTCGCCCGCGAGCTGGTAGATGGCTTCCATCTCGCGGATGGTGTCTTCGGTGTTCTCCACGTCGGTGACCAGGGTGTCGAGCTGGTCGCTGATGTGCTGCGGGTCCTTCATGGTGAAGGACTGATCGCGGATGAGGTCGAGCACGTCTTCCAGAGCCTGGATTTGCGCCGCCAGCACCTTGCTGTTTTCCAGGATTTTGTCGTAGCGCAAATCCAGGCTCTGGA
>CAZXVY010000196.1:0-5357 GCA_964644115.1 uncultured Terriglobales bacterium | reverse complement strand
AAAGAAGAAAGGCCACCCGGCAGCTCGGGTGGCCCCTCAAGGGAGAATAGTTTCAACGGCAGAAGGCCCGTCAAAACTCTTCATACGAAAATCTTAAGAGGGCTGAAAGCACGGTGTCAAGAATTTTCTTGATAATAAACACCTTTGTTTTCAACAGTTTACAAAAATCATGGGATTTACCACAAAAGTGACACAAAATGTCACACCCCGTCGTTCTTGCGGGCTAAAGCCCCAATGGTCAACGAGTTAGAAGAAACCTCTGCGCTTTCGTCGTGGATGTCCTGGCCCCGATCCCGCAGGTTGAGCTGAATAATCTCCACCGACTCCGGGCGATCGAAAAAGCGGCCGGGGAAAAGCCGTTCGAGCAGAATACGCAGGCCACCGAAGGCAATGCCTGCGACCAGCGCAAAGCTCAGCAGCACCGCGATCAGCGTAAAGATGGCGAGGAGCAGACTGCCGATGTTATCTCTGGGCCCCGGCGTTCGTTCGTTCCAGGTTACTTCGGCGTCGTAGTTCACTGCGGCCAGCAGCGCCAGCGCCTCCGCTTCCGACGCCGGCGCGGTAACCAAGGCCACCAGCGGGCCGCTGCGCTTCACGCGGATGCCGGGCTGCACTTCGGTGGTCATGGTGAACGGTCCATGGGCCGCGGTGGCCTGCGCCGCCTTGAGCCGGATGGCGTCAAAGCGCTGGGCGGCGATTTGCGGCGTGGGATAGGAAATCAAAATCACGGTGGCCAGGCCGGAAGCGGTGCGATATTTGCCCGTCACAATCTCCGGGCCCAGGCCGAAGTCCACCAGGGAGGCGGGCAACGGGGCCTCCACCGCCGCCAGGCCAACCGCCCCCACCACGTAGCGGGCGGAGTTGGCAACCAGGGCTTCCCGGGGAAGATAGTTAGGAAGGGTGGGGGGGCTGGAGGCATTCGTGCCGGAGGCTTGGGGAAGCGCAGCGGAGAGTTGGCGCAACTCGGCGGCCGACATCACCGTCACTTTGTCCAGCTTCACGTTCACCAGGACATTGCCGCGGTAGAACAGGACGTGGCGGCCGGCGGCCCCGGCCCGGTTCCCGATGTCCTCGGAAGACATGCCCGGGTCGAGGTAGAAGTAGAAGGCGCCATAGGCGCCGCTGGTGTCGCGGAAGCGCGCGGCGCGCACCTCGAGGCGCCGCTGATCGCGGGCATAGGTGGCGGATTCGAAATCGGTGAAGCCATACTCCAGGAGCAGGGCCGGCTGGGTGGCATCGGCGACCCGCGGATCGCTCCCGGCCTGCGACGGCGTCTGCTTGCTCCAGCCGGCGAACTGAGCGGGCAGCAGCGCCGCATCGTCCGCGTACAGCAGGGCGGACGCGCACATCAGCAACAGCGCAAGCTGCAGGGCTTTCCTCAAGCGGCGCACTCTCTGATTAGACACCGGAGCAACCACAAAGATTCTACGCCGCGAGGGACACTGGAAACTGGGTACTGGGTACCCGCTACTCGCTACGGCGCCGTTTCGGCCGGCTTCTGCGAGGCGACCTTGATCCCGCTGAGACCTTCGGCGTATTTGGCCACGCCGCGGTAGAGGGACTCGGCGATCTTCTGGCGATAGTCGCCCTTGCGCAGGTTCTTCTCGTCCTTGGGGTTGCTGAGGAAGGAAATTTCCGCCAGCACCGAAGGCATATTGGCGCCGATGAGCACCACGAACGGGGCCTTCTTTACGCCCCGGTTGCGCAGCCCGGGGTTCTTCTTCGACATGCCCGCGTGCAGGGCGGTTTGCACCGTAGTGGCAAACTCGCGCGATTCGTCGATCTTCTCGGTGAGGGTGATCTTCTTCACCAAGTCCTGCAATTCGTGGATGGACTTCTCCGACACCGCGTTCTCGCGGGCGGCCACCTCCAGCGCGTCCGCCGAGGACGTAAAGTTCAGGTAATAGGTCTCGACGCCCCGGGCCGAGTGGTCGCGGCTGGAGTTGGCATGGATGGAGAGAAACAGGTCGGCGCGCTGCTGGTTGGCTACCGCCGTGCGGTTCTCCAGGGCGATGAAGCTATCGTCCTGGCGGGTGAAGACCACTTCCGCGCCCAGGCGGTCCTGGAGCATCTTGCCCAGCCGCAGGCCCACGTCCAGCACCAGGGCCTTTTCTTCCAGGCCTCCGGGGCCGACGCTGCCGCTGTCGTACCCGCCGTGGCCCGCGTCAATGACGATCTTTCCGATCTTCAGTCCCAGCGCCCGGATGAGCGAGTGCTCGCCGTCGGCCATGGGCCTGGCTTCGTGGCCGGGGTCATTCTTGATCTTGCCCTTCTTCCCTTTCTTGCCCGGCTTGTCGGAGGCGCGCGGCACCACCGCCTCGAACGTGGGCTCGGTGGTAGGCCGGGTGGTGGCCATCCCCTGGGGCCCTTCGAGATCCGGCGCCGCGGGCGGGGGAGGAGGAGCGATGGCCACGGTCACGCTGGCCGGATCCTGCTTCTTCACGGGCCTGGTTTCGCTGGCGGCGGTACTCTTCGCCTCCGGCTTGAGTTCCGGCCCCGCTGCTGAAGCCGCGGGCTGCGGCCCGCTTTTTGTTTCTTTGGAGGCTGCCGGCATCTCCTTGGGCGGCTTTGCGGCTGCGGGCGGTTTTGCGGCTGCGCTCGAGGGCTCAACTTTCACTTCCGGCGGCTTGCGGGTTGCGGCCGGCGGAGGGGAAGGCGGTGGAGGGGTTTTCGACTCGGCCAGCTTCACCGGCGGGCGCCCGTGGATGTCCACCACCAGACGGTAGGGGTCGGGGAGCAGAAACGCCGAGTATTCGGAGACCGCGTCCACCTCCAGCACGATGCGGGTGACGTTGCGCTGATACTGTCCCAGGCGGATGCGGCGCAGGAAGCCGCCGCCTTCCACCTCAATGGTTGTGCCGGCCAGCTCCGCAGAAAGCTTGCTGCCGTGCAGGTCGAAGAAGATGCGGTCGGGATTGGCGACGCGCCCGGCTTCGTACTTCACCACGTGCTCCAAATCAATGGCCACGCGGGTGTAGTCCGCGCCCGACCAGTGGCGGATGTTGGTGACCAGCACCGGCCGGTCCGAGGGCCGGGGTTCCGGCGCCACCACCGCGGCCACCGGCGGCACCGGTTTGGGCGCTGCCGGCGCAGGCGCGCTGCGTGTCTCCTGGCGCTGCGGCGGCGCCTTCTTCTCGGCGGCCTTCTCCGCGGGGCGCCGGTCCGCCTGCGCGGGCGAGTTCAAGTCTTCCAGCGCGGCCCGCGCGGCCTCCGCCAGTTGGTGGCCGGGATAAAGCCGCAGGAACTCCTGGTAGGTTTCGCGCGCCTGCACCGCGTCGTCCAGGTCGTCGCGGCGGATCTCGGCCACGGTGAGCAGCGCATTCCAGCGGTGGCGGCTTCCGGGGTACTCCCGCCGCAGAAACTCGTACTGCCGAATGGCGTCTTCCAGAAGGGCGCGGTCGTCGAAGATGCGGCCCATGTCGGTCTTGAGCCGGGCCATGGCGTTCAGGGCTTCGTGGGCCCGGGGCGACACCGGGCTGATGCGATACACGCGCCAGTAGGCGTCAATTACGCTGCGATACTCGCTGCGAGTGCGCTGGGCGGTGGGCTGGGTTTCGAGCGCCGATTGCATGCGCCGGGCGGTTTCAAACTGCTCCTGCGCCTGCTGCCGGGCTGGCGGGGCGCTGCGTTTGGCCTTGCTCGGTTGCGGGCGAGCCTGAGCAGTGGCCGGCAGCAGCGCCGCCAGAGCCAGAGCGATGGCCAACAGCCGCAGACATCGGCTTGGTGCAATGACCGGCATGCGAAGTTTCTGGCAGTCCTCCTATTCAGTGCTGGCTATTCAGTGTTGGTGAAGCGCAGTACCCCGTTGGTCTGGCGGGTGGCCCGGATGGGCCCCAGCGACGACCCCGCTACCACTCCTTCACCGCCGTAAAGCTGCGTAATCTGGCGCACGTAGTTGCGGGTTTCCCGGTAAGGCGGCACCCCGCCGCTGCGCGCCACTGCTCCCGCTCCCGCGTTGTAGGCGGCCAGCGAAAGGGCTACGTCGCCATCGTAGCTCTGCAGCAGGCCCTTCAGGTGGCGCACGCCGGCGTCCACGTTCTCCTCCGGATCGAAGGGATTCGAAACCCGCAGCGAGCGCGCCGTGGCCGGCATCAGTTGCATCAGGCCCATCGCGCCCTTGCGCGACACCGCCCGCGGATTGAAGTTCGACTCCACCTGGATGAGGGCCCGCACCAGGTTCGGGTCTACGTTGTGGCGGATGGCCGCGGCCTCAATCACGCTCTCCACTTCCGAGGAACTCACCGAACGCCCGCGCACCAGGCGGCGATAGTTGGGGTTCACCTTGGCCGTAGACATGCCGGCAGAACTGGGTCGCGCGGCCACAAACTGGGAAACCTCGGCGGCCGCGGTCCGCGCCGCGTCCATCACCCGCTGATTGGGCGGAGGGAGCTTCTTCCAGCGCTTCTCCACCACGCTCCAGTAGTAGAGCTGAGTGCGGTGCGCGGCGGTGGAAGTCCGGGCCCTGGGCTTGGGATCGGGCAGGTCGTTGCGATAGATGAGGCGACCGTTTTCGCGCACGGGTGCGATGTCGCCCGCAAAGGCGGACCCACACCCCAGCGATAAAAGCAGGGCGGTTACCGGCCAGGCTCGCAGGTGTTTCCTCATAAGTGCCGTATCTTGAGCGCCCGATTTGGGCACACCCGCCTCTGCGCTCCTGCCCAACCTCAGGCCGCCCGGAGACGTTTACCAGAGTGGCAGGATTATATTCCGGTAAACCCCGGCAGGCCAAGTCGTCAGGGGGCAGGCATCAAGGGAGTGAACAGGTAAAATACGGTTAAAAGACCAATAAAGCCAACAATAACCGAACATAGCGGACGATCCTGGCTCCGCCCAAACTTTAGTGCAGGGCCCACAAGTGACTTATTGCTTACTGCTTATTGCTGCACCCATCCGCCCATAGTACGCTCGCCACACCACCTCATGAGCGACCCCGAATCACCCCTGCGCCACACCCCAGATGCCGAGATGCTGCTGGGCTTCTGGTATCGCGCCCTGTCTAGCCGGCAGGTCCGCGGGAACGCGCTCCAGAAGGCCATGCTGCTGGGTGTGCCTTTGGTCCTGGGCCGCGACGCTCAGGGACGCGGCTTCGCCCTGCGCGACAGTTGCCCGCACCGCGGCATGCCTCTCTCCTGCGGGCACTACGACGGCCAGACTCTGGAGTGCAGCTATCACGGCTGGCGTTTCGAAGGCGCCACCGGCCAGTGCCGCGAAATACCCTCGCTCACCTCCGACCAGAAGCTTCCCGTGGAGAAGATCCACGCCACCGCCTTCCCCTGCCAGGAGCAGGACGGCTTCTTCTGGGTCTACATGCCGGAACCCGGCAGCGGGCGCGCCCCCGAGCGCTTAAACGACTTGCC
>CAZXVY010000195.1:0-5367 GCA_964644115.1 uncultured Terriglobales bacterium | reverse complement strand
CAGGCCTTCAGCCTGACCATCCGAATGAGCGACGAAGACCTGTACCCGCGCGCCGGCTCTGCCGGGAGCCTGGACGCGCGCCTGGACGCGCTGGTGTGGGGGGTGGAGGGAGATCGGCGGGTCAGTGCTCCCCTGATCGAGATTGACCACCTCAAGAACAACTTCGTTGGCGGACGCTGGGTGCTGTTGGCTTGCGAACCAGAGCCCGAGTTCTTCTCCAGCGCAGCGGGACGGGACCTGGTGCGGTCGCTGGCGGCACGCGCCCTCGAAGGAGCAGAGGAGTTCCAGGTGCAGCCCTCGTGGCCGCTGTTCCTTCCCGGGGAACCGCACACCTTCCACTTGCGCTGGCGGCGTTTTGACAAGGCCCCGGCGTCAGCGCAGGTCGAACTGCTCGTGGTGCCTGAGCAAGGCCGGTCGCAGAAGAAGGAGGTGCCTGTCCGAGCCGGCGAATTTCCCTGGTTCGCCAGTGCGGAATTGCCTGCATCTTCGGCAAAAGGCTTCCATACGGTGACCGCCCGGTTGTACGTCGCAGGCGCGCTGCGCGGCGTTTATCGCACGGGTTTCTGGATCCGGGACGAGGCGCTCCTACGCTCCGGGCCGCGTGTGACCGTGAATCAGGACTTCTTCGAACTGGACGGCAAGCCGCTCCTGGTGATGGGCACAACCTACATGGCCAGCGACGTGCAACGCCAGTTCTTCCTCCGCCCCAACCCCTACGTCTGGGACCGCGACATGGCGGAGATGCGCCGCGCCGGGCTCAACATGCTGCGCACTGGATGGTGGACCGCATGGGAACAGGTGATGAAGGAGAGCGGCGTTGTACACGAAGAGATGCTGCGCGCGCTGGAGGCCTACTTGATGACTGCCCGGCGGCATGACCTGCCTGTGCAATTCACCTTTTTCTCGTTTATTCCGGAAGTCCTGGGTGGCGCCAATCCGTACCTGGATGCGGAGGCGGTACGGCGGCAGAAGGACCTGGTTACTTCGGTGGTGGAGCGCTTCAAGGATGTTCCCTATCTGATGTGGGATCTGATCAACGAGCCCAGCTTCTCGAATCCCAGGCGGCTCTGGGTGACGCGGCCGAACGGCGATGCGCACGAGCTGGCAGCTTGGAATGCCTGGCTGAAAACGCAGCACTCCAGCCCCGGCGAGCGGGCCGAGGCGTGGAGAGCCGCGCCTTCCCCCGAGAGCTCGCCTGCTGCTCTGCCGGAGGAGGAGGAGTTCTCGCCGCGAGCGGTCTACCGCACGTCGCGGGGAGGAAATCCATTAAAGGCCCACGATTACTATCTTTTTTCCCAAATCGAGTTCCTGCGCTGGGCGGAGACTCTGCGGGACGCTATCCGCGCCGCGGGCAGCCGGCAACTGATCACGGTGGGGCAGGATGAAGGCGGAGGCCGCGATCGTCCATCGCCCGCCTTCTATGCTGAGGCCGTGGACTTCACCACCACCCACACCTGGTGGATGCTCGATGCGCTGCTTTGGGACTCGCTGGTGGCCAAGCAGCCGGGGAAACCGATGCTGGTCCAGGAAACCGGATTGCAGCCCGAACTGCAAATGGACGAAGCTCCGCGGCGCACTCCCGACGGTCGCGCTGCCCTGCTGGAGCGCAAGATGGCGATGGCGATGGCGACCAGCGCCGGGGCCATCCAGTGGCTGTGGCACATCAACTCCTACATGCGTGACGACGGCGAGGCCACCATCGGCGCGGTGCGGGCCGACGGCACAGAGAACCAGCAGGCGGCGGTGCTACGGCGCATGGCCGGCTTCGCCGCTGCTGCCGGCAAGCACCTCCAGCGCCCGGAAGATCCCGAGGTCGCCATCGTCACCTCGCAGGCCTTCCAGTATTCGGCGCTGAACGGGCTGGCGCTGGAGGCGCAGATGAATGCAGTGCGCGCCATGAACTACCACTGCCGGGTGCCCGCGTCGGTGGTGGCGGAGAACCAGTTGCCGCGCCTGGGCACACCGCGCCTGGCGGTGCTGCCCTCCCCCCAAACCCTCAGTGAGGACGCCTGGCAGCGCCTGCTCGCCTACGCGCACGCGGGTGGCACCCTGCTGGTCACGGGCTCGGTGGAGCGCGATCCGCACTGGCGGCGCACCGCACGGCTGGCCGCACTGGGAGTGACGGCGGAGGTGGAACCTCTAACCTATCGCCAGTCATGGCTGCAGCTTGGGGAAACATCGGTTCCGGTCGCCTTCGGCAGCGAGAAACAGGCGTTCCTGGAAACGCTGCGCTTCGCCGATGGAAAGTCGGTCCGCGAGGTCCCCTGGGGGAAAGGGAAGATTCTCCTGGCCAGCGAGCCGGTGGAACTGGCCGAGGGTTTGGAAGCCACGGCCCAGGTCTACGCGTGGGCCCTGGCACGCGCCAGCGTGGAACCTCCTCTGATCGTCAAGTCGCTTACGCCCGGGATTCTGGTCCGCCCGCTCTACCTCCGCGACAGCACTCTCTATTTGCTGGTCTCCGAAGCCGGGCTGGGGAGCGACGTTGAGTTCCGGGACCGGCGCACAGGAGCCGAGGTTCGGGTCCACCTGCCCGCCCAGCGTGCCCGGCTCTTGCTCTTGCGCAACCGCGACCATCAGATCCTGGCGGAGTACGCACCGTGAGCGAGATGCGAGGAGTGGCATGATCTATCGCAGACTGGGCCGGACCGGTTTCGCAGTCAGCGAAGTTGGCCACGGACTGTGGGGGATGGGGGAGTGGAGCGGCTCGAATGAGCAGGAGTCGCTGCTTGCGCTGCAGACGTCGGTGGACCTGGGCTGCAATTTCTTCGATACGGCGTGGGCCTATGGAAACGGGAAAAGTGACCATCTACTGGGGCAAATTCTTAGAGCCAATCCCGGAAAGCGCTTGTACACCGCTTCCAAAATCCCGCCCCTCAACCAGAAGTGGCCCGCCACCTCCCATGACAAGCTGGACGCGGTCTTCCCCGCGGACCATGTGCGCAAGCACGCGGAGCTCATCCTGAAGGCCCTGGACGTGGAGACCGTGGACCTTCTGCAGTTTCATGTGTGGGACGACAGTTGGACGGAGCAGGAATCGTGGATGAAAACCGTGCGTAGCTTGAAGGAGCAGGGCCTGATTTGCGCCTTCGGGCTGAGTTTGAACCGCTGGGAGCCGGCCAACGGCATCCGCGCGCTGCACCAGGGCTTGGTGGACGCGGTGCAGGTCATTTACAACATCTTTGATCAGGCGCCCGAGGATGAGCTGTTTCCGGTGTGCCGGGAACTGGACATCGGAGTGATCGCCCGCGTTCCCCTCGACGAGGGCAGCCTGGGCGGAAAACTGACGCGGGGCACAACCTTCCCCGCGGACGACTGGCGATCCCGATACTTTGGTCCGGAGAATCTCCCGCCAACACTAGAGCGGGTGGAAGCTCTGAAGCGGGTCACGCCTTCCTCCATGACCTTGCCGGAAATGGCTCTGCGCTTCATCCTGTCCAACCCGCAGGCCCACACCACCATCGTCGGCATGCGCAGACTGGAGCACGTCCGCCACAACCTGGGAGTCAGCGACGGAAAAACACTGCCTCCGGACCTGCTGGCCACATTGCGCCAGCATCGCTGGAACAGAAAACTGGCGCCCTGGTCGGACTAGCCGCTCCCGGAAGTCTCAGGGCAGCAGGCCGGCCGCGGAGCGGCCCGGCCACACCCGCCAGTGGCGAAAGCCTTCCGCATAGCGGCAGCCCGACTGGAGGCCGCGATAGCAGGCGGAAAGCTCAATCAACTCCTGGAAACTGATGGCGTACTGTTCCTTCAGCCAGAGGGCCTGGCTTTCGTGCCTGGCCAGCATCTGCTGCTTGGTGGCGAAGGTGGCGGAGACATCCACGTACACCTCCGGCTGAAAACCGACACCGGCGATCGTATCCATGAAGAAGATTTCCGGAACGCCCGCCGCCGGTGGATGCGCGGTTTCGATCTTCGGGACCGCGGCCAGCATGCGCACGTCCATGAGGAGTTGAGCCACCGTCCGGTGGTCCGCGTGGTAGTCGTTGGGATCGTGGGTAAGGATGAGGTCGGGCTGGCTCCGGCGCAGCAGGTCAATAAAATCGCGGCGCGTATCTTCGCAGGAGAAAAGAAACGCGTCCGGGTAGCCCATCCACACCAGCTCTGCTCCGATGAGCTCGGCAGCAGCTCGGGCTTCCTTCTCGCGCAGGGCGGCCGTTTCCTGGCGCGACAGTTTGGTTGAACCCAGGTCGCCGTTGGTGGCGACGGCCATGATCACCGAGTCGCCGCGACTGGCGTACTTGGCCAGGGTGCCGGCGCAAAGAATCTCCAGGTCGTCGGGATGTGCCCCCACAGCCAGCACGCGCATGGGTCTGCCTCCCGCAGCCGGGTAGCCCGGCTTACTTCTTGGTGCTTGTAGTCATTCCAGGGTTGGCGCCCGAGGCCTGGCCGGAGGAAGCTGCGAGAGCCCTGCCAATGTCCTTCCACTTCACCAGGATGAATCCCTCGTCGCGCAGGAACTTCTGAAACTCCGGGCTCTTCACCATGTTGAAATCCTGCTGCCGCCAGGCGGCGCCCCAGTCGGGATGGTCCCAGGTAGCAGCCCGCATTTCTTCGTCGTCGTACGCGGTGTGCAGGATCAACTGGTAAACGCCCGGCGGGAGCGGGCGCAACATGTCCATGTAAGTTTGCACCCACTTTTCCGGCGGCACGCCCGGCCGGATCTCCAGCACCAGGTCCACCGTCGGCGATTCCGGTGAGCTTCCTCCCGCGGGAACCAGCCCCAGACTTGACGTGCCGGTGCGCGATCCCTGAGAAATCAGTTGTGGCAGGCGGTAAGACTGGCCCATGCGCACGTAGACCTCGAACAGGTTGGGAGTGCGGAACAGCGTTCCCATGTGCGAGTCCAGGTGGGTGATGTTCACGCCGAAGGCGCGCGCCTTTTCGATCTGCGCCCGCAATTCCTGTTCGACGTCGGCCGAGGCTGCCTTTTCCATCACTTCTTCGGACGTCAGCGGCAGGTAGCCCTGAGCATCCAGCAGGGTAGGTACCAGCGTGGCCCGGCTCACCGGCCCCCAGCGAAACCCGGTCCACTCGCTGTTCAGGGCGAGATGGATACCCAGGTCGGCGTCGGGGTGCTGCTTCGCCCAGCGCGCCACTTCGGGAAACCAGGGACAGGCGACCAGAACACTGGCCGACGTGACCCAGCCTTTTTCCAGCGCCTCCAGGGTGGCACGGTTCACCGAGCGCGACATGCCCACATCGTCCGCATGGAGGATGAGCAGGCGCGCCGTGGGGGGATGGCCGAGCCGTTCCTGCAGCGTCGGGGCCGGCGTGGGCTGGGCGAGCGCGAGGGCGCTCAAGAAAGAGAACACAAACACCATGCGAAGCCGTTTCATGGGGGGGCCGCCTGATATGGATAAACGA
>CAZXVY010000194.1:0-5371 GCA_964644115.1 uncultured Terriglobales bacterium | reverse complement strand
CGCATCCCCGCGCTACGCGACCGCGGCGACGACGTCGCCATCATCGCCGAACACTTTCTGGAACGCTTCCGCAAGGACCTGAAAAAACCGCGCCTGCGGCTTGCTCCCGACGCCCTGGCCGCCCTGCGCGCCCACGCCTGGCCGGGCAACGTGCGCGAGCTGCAGAACGCCATCGAGCGCGCCTCCATCCTCAACGACGAGGAGATTACCGCCGCCCACCTGGCGCTGGCCGCCCGCTCGGCCACCGCCGCCTCGCCTCGCGACTTCGACCTGGCCGGCTCGCTGCCGGAAGTGTCGGCGCGCGCGGTGGAGTCGGTGGAGCGCGCCAAAATCGAAGTCGCCCTGCGCGAGTGCAAGTGGAACAAGGCCGCTGCCGCCCAGCGCCTGGGAGTCTCCTACAAGACCCTGCTCAACAAGATTCACGCCTACGGGCTGGATTAGCTCTTAGCTCTTAGCTCTTAGCTCTTAGCTCTTAGCCCTTAGCTCTTAGCTCTTAGCTCTTAGCTCATAGCTCTTAGCCCTTAGCTCATAGCTCTTAGCTCTTAGCTCATAGCTCTTAGCCCTTAGCTCATAGCTCTTAGCCCTTAGCTCTTAGCTCTTAGCTCTTAGTTCTTAGCTCTTGGCAGGCGGCTTCAATGGCGCCCCTCGATAAGAGCGAAGGCGCAGGTACCCCACGTTCGCGCCGTGCAGTTCGGCGCTAACGTGGGACAGGGTTAGACTGTACCGGTGCGGCTACCTACCCCGACTGTCGAACTCGTTGATGCAGAAGGCAATGAATTCGACCATGAGCCTTCGACTCGATTGGTCGAGGACGCGCTCGGGCAACTCCGTGGACAGTTTCCCCATAACACCGACAACTCCCATGTCCTCCTAAAGGTTGTTGTGCTCAACCGTCTTTACGCGACAAACATATTTGATGTTGAAACAGTTGCTCGCCATATCGTTGACCTCCGCATCGATCCGCTCCTCGTAGGTGGTTTGTCCCAGGCCGTTGACCTCATTGCAGGGTCAGCATCGGCGGCAAGGTACGCAACAACTTCTCTTTCGCCACCAAATACTGCAGTTGGCACAATCCCACCGCTTACGCCATCTACGACGGGAATGTCGACAAGTGTCTTTGGTCCTACAAGAAACAAGACCACTTCGCGCCATTTGCTCGTCAGGACCTTTGGGTTTACGAGACCTTCTTCAAAGTCGCAACCGACTTTCGCGACTACTATCACCTGAACTCGCTTACCTTCAAGCAGATCGACAAATTCCTTTGGCGTTTGGGAGGGCGGATCCTCAAGGGATGGGATCGATAGGGCCTTCCCGCCCGGTTACCCAGGTAACACTCCCTCGGACCCCGGTTATCTGGCGTGGTGGACACAACCATGGCATCCTTTTTGGGAAGGTAATCACTCGGGAGGTACCTTTGGCATGACAGACCTGTTACGCAAACTTTGGCAGGATGACCAGGCCCAGGACGTGGCTGAGTACGCCGTTCTGCTGGCCGTGTGTCTGGTGCTGGTGATCGGCAGCGTGTACCTGATCGGGAACCGCGCCACCGAGCATATTGTGGCGGTTGCCGAAAAGCTGCGCTGGTTCTAACCGCCCGCACCCCCACCGGAAGCCGAGGGACTCCCTCTTCCCTTTTCCCACCTGGTTCGGCCTTTCCCTAGAAGGACCCTCCTTTTCGGTTCATGACTCCACCTGCGGCTGCCCCACCCTTGTCGCTCCTGCTTTTGGAGCGACAGGGTGGGAGGGTTTGCTGCATTACTTCTCAGGCTGGCTTCGCAGGCGGTCAATCTGCTTCATGTGATGGCGGGTGTGCACCAGGTGGAACTTGCGCCATTGGGGAACGCTGAGCGGGCCGAGCACGGGATGGTTAGCGATCTTGCGGCTGCGCCCGAAGCGCTCCTCGCAGCGCGTAATGGCCGCGTCCATGGCCACCAGGTTCTCGCGGATGGTCTTGAGCGCGGTGTCGCCGTCCATGCCTTTGGGGGTGGTGAACTCGGGCGCCTTTCTCCCCGCGGGAAAATAGCCGATGCCCGCCACCAGCAACGCCGCGCCACGCTGATACAGCGTGGGCGGGGAGATTTTGGGCTCGCCGCTGGCCAGGGCTTTCTCCAGCCCCCGCGCCGTGGAACCGAAGGCGATAGCCAGGTGCTCGAGGATTCCTGCCGCCGACCACTTCCCTTCCGGGTGCACCGCGAGCTGTTCCCCGCTCATGCCGCGGGTGGCGGCGTCAATGGCGTCGAGCGCCTGCTGTAGTCGAGAATCCATGCCGGGCCGGGTGATTCGATTAGAATATGGGCTTCGGAAGTTGACGGCAGAATTATACGGGGTGCGCCATGAAATCGCTGCGGGCCGGGAAATCGCTGCCGATTACGAAATTGCTGCTGAGTGGATGGTTGGCGCTGGCGCTGCTGGCGGGCTGCTCCTCGCAGGCGCCCAAGCCGGAAGCGGAATCCAAGCCGTCCAAGCCCGAAGTGACGCCCCCCAAGTATGAGACCGGCCGGGTGGCGCTGCAGCGACTCAGCGTCGCCGCCAAGGGATGGGCCGCCGATGTTCTGCCCTTCAGCCTGGAGTCGGTGTACACCAAGGGCTCGCCCGCAAAAGAAGGCAAGGCGGGAGTGTGGCGGGCAGAGTTTGCTTCCGCCCGACGCCGCGCCGCCAAGCCCTACGTGTGGTCGGGCGTGGACGAAGACGGCGCTCCCGAGCGCGGTGTCTCCGCCGGGCAGGACGATGACTTCAACCCGCGCAACCCCTCCACCCAGCCCTTTGAAATCGCCTTCCTGAAGACCGACACCGACCAAGCTTTCACCATTGCCCAGGAGCACGGCGGAAAGAAAATCCTCGACAAAGCTCCGGACACCCCGGTTACTTACCGGGTGGACTGGGATCCGCGCAAGAACGAACTGGTGTGGCACGTGAGGTACGGGACCTCCTCGGCCGACTCCAAGCTTACGGTTGCGGTCAACGCTTCGACGGGAGTGTTTCTGCGGGTGCAGAAGTAGGCGCGGCTTCGGCGCTCTCGGCGGCGGGCGCGGGCAGGCGCTGCAAGGCAGCAGCGCAATCCGCGGCAAACTCGCCCTTGGGCAGAATCTGCAGATACCTTTCGTAGTGCTGGCGCGCCTCGTCGAACTGCCCGGCCTTCTCCAGCGCCTGGGCCAGGCGAAAGGTGGCCAGGGCGTCGTTGGGCTTGTTGTGCAGCGCGGAGCGGAAACGGGCCAGAGCCGCCTTCAGGTTGCCGCGCTTCAGGTAGTACTCGCCCACCTCGACGTCCTTCTCGGCGGCGTGCGGGTCGTAGTGCTGCAGTTCCTGCACGTCGTCGGAAGGCTTGCGCCGCTGGGGCTGCCGTTTCTCCTGCCCCGGAGGACTCAGGTCAATTTGGGTCTCGCGGCTGGAGCTGATTTCCGGGTCGCCGTTCTCGGCAGAACGCGGTGGAGCCGGGTTCTTGTCGGGGCCTTGCTCCTGCGGTCCATCTTTCTTTTCCTTCTCGCCCTTCTCCTTGTCGCCGCCGCCCCAGCACCCGCCCAGCGTGCCCGCGCCCACGCAGCCGGTGGAGAAATGGTCCTTCACGTGGTCCTTCAACCGGCCTAGGGCGCCCTTCTTCTTTTCCTTTTCTTCCTGCTGCTCGGTCGGTTCAGCGCTGGGCTGCGGGTCGGGCGGCTTCGGTTCTGAGGTTGTGGATGAAGGCGGCGGGTCGGAAGCAGGGACCTGCGCCACCGCCGGAAGCCCGCCGGCCAGCAGCACCGCCAGTATCAATGCGCGGACCATGGCTGCATTCATTCTAGACCAATTGGGATGCCGCCCGAACCGCGGCAGTTGTCCTGGTCATCGGTCTCGAATTGTCATCCCGAGCGCAGGCCGACGCCCCGACTTTGTCGGGAAGGAAGGGCGAAGTCGAGGGATCTTGGTTTTTTCCGCTGCTGCGACCTTCCCTTCGTGAGCCCTTCGTGTCCTTCGTGGTTTGCTTTTCTACCGATCCTCGTTGCCGGAAGCGCCGTTGCTCGGCCCCGAGTAGACTTTTCATCAGGCCCCATGGACCTCGAACAGAAAATCCGCACCTTGCCCACCGCCGCCGGCGTGTATCTGTACCAGAACGCCGAGGGCGAGGTGATCTACATCGGCAAGGCCAAGAACCTGCGGGCGCGGGTGCGCACTTACTTCGCCGAGGGCGCGGCGGCCGACGCCAAAACCGGCTCCCTGCTGCGCGAGGCCGTGGACCTCGATTACATCGTCGTGGACAACGAGAAGGAAGCGCTGGCGCTGGAGAACAATCTGATCAAGCAGAAAAAGCCGCGCTTTAACATCTTGCTGCGCGACGACAAGACTTCCCGCGCGTCTACGTCACCCGGCGGCTGAAGAAGGACGGCAGCGCCTACTTCGGCCCTTACTTCCCCGCCAGCCTGGCGCACCGGCTGGTGGACCTGGTGCACCGGCGCTTCCGGGTGCCGTCCTGCACGGTGGACCTGGCGCGCTATCATCCGCGTCCCTGCCTGCAGTACTACATCCAGCGCTGCCTGGGCCCGTGCGTGAAGGGCCTGACCACGCCGGAGGTCTACCAGGAGGCGGCGCGCGACGTGCGCCTGTTTCTGGAAGGCCGCCAGACCGACCTGGCGCGTTCGCTGCGCCAGCGCATGCAGCAGGCTTCGGAATCGCTGGAGTATGAGCGCGCAGCCCGTTATCGCGACTTGATCTCCACGGTCGTCCAGATGCAGGAGAAGCAGCGCATGGCCGCGGTGGCGGGCGACGATGCCGACGTCTTCGGCTTCCACTACGAAAACGCAATGCTGGCCGTGAACCTGTTCCACATGCGCGGCGGACGCGTGCTCGACCGCCGCGATTTCTTCTGGGAGGAGTTGCCGCCACAGTCCGACGGCGCCGGCTTCGCGCCGGGAGAGTTTTTCTCCGCCCTGCTCAAGCAGCTCTACCTCGACCAGCAGTACGTGCCGCGCAGCATCCACGTGCCCGTGGATTTCGACGACCGCGAGCTGCTCGAGGAAATGCTGGAGGAAAAGCGCGGCGGTAAGGTCGAGATCCTCGTCCCGCAGCGCGGCGGCAAACGCTCGCTGGTGGACCTGGTGGCGCGCAATGCGAAACAGTCGTTCGAGCAGCGCTTCCGGGTGATGAAGCCCTCGGCGCGCGCCATTGCAGAAGCGCTGCAGGAAGCGCTCACCCTGCCCGGGCCGCCCGCGCGCATCGAGTGCTTTGACATTTCCCACATCCAGGGCGCGGAGACCGTGGCCTCCATGGTGGTGTGGGAGAACGGGAAGATGAACAAGTCCGCGTACCGCAAGTTCATCATCGCCACGGTCGCCGCCGTGGACGACTTTGCCGCCATGCGCGAAGTGGTGACCCGCCGCTACCAGCGCCTGCGCGACGA
>CAZXVY010000193.1:0-5383 GCA_964644115.1 uncultured Terriglobales bacterium | reverse complement strand
CGACGACCTCATCGTTGCGAACGATGCGCTCTCCCAGCTGAGCTATAGCCCCACGCGTTCACAGCAATTTTAGCAGCCGTTCACGGCAACGACCAAACCGCAGCTAGCGGCCTGCTGCTAGCCGCCGGCTGCCGGCTAACTCTTCCACTCCGCCTCCACTTTCGGCGGCTTGAGCAGCGTTTGCATCACCACGCAGTATTGTTCCGTCTTCTCGTGCAGGGCGCGCAACTGCTCCGCCGTGGCTTGGGGAGCGTGGACATCGAAGCGAAGCCGGATGCGCTCAAATCCCACCGGCACCTCCTTGGAGACGCCCAGCGTGCCGCTCAGGTCCAGGTCGCCTTCCACGGTGACGTTGGCCCGTTCTACGGGAACTCCCATGGCGGCGGCCACCATCTGGCAGGTGATCTGGGCGCAGGCGGCCAGAGCGCCGAGCAGCAGGTCGCCGGAGCAGGCCGCGGTGCCCGCGCCGCCAACCCCGGTGTGCGCCTGGGCCTCGTAGATGGCGCGGCCTATATCCACCGAGCATGCGATGGGCGTGCCCGTCTGGTTGCCGGTGGCCCGCAGCGTGATACGCGAGGCGCCGGGATCGCTGCGGTAGCGCTCCTTCAGTGGTTTCTGCAATGAGCGGATATCCATCACGGCCTCCAGAGACTCTTGTTATCCTAGCAGCGCAGCCCGCTGCGATTGTCGCGATCCTTTTCGCTGCGCGAAATTCCATGGCGCTTTCCGCCGGCACACGCTTCGGAGCTTACGAAATCCTCTCTCCGCTGGGAGCGGGAGGGATGGGGGAAGTGTATCGCGCGCGCGACAGCCGCCTGGGGCGCGAAGTCGCGCTCAAGGTCCTGCCCGGCGGTCTGGCTGCCGACCGGGAACGCATCGAGCGTTTCGAGCGCGAGGCGCGTGCGGCGTCCGCCCTTAACCATCCCAACATCGTCACCATTTACGAACTGGGGCAGGAGGGCGCCGCCGGCTACATTGCCATGGAGCTGGTGGAGGGCGACACGCTGCGCGCCCTGATCACCGCCGGCGCCTTGCCGCTGCGCGGGGTGATTCAGCTCGCGGCCCAGGTTGCCGAAGGCCTGGCCAAGGCGCATGAAGCCGGCATTATTCACCGCGACCTGAAGCCCGAGAACCTGATGGTCTCGCGCGACGGCTTCGTGAAGATCCTCGACTTCGGTCTGGCTAAGCTGACCGCACCCTTGAGCGGCGACTCCTCGGACGTCTCCACCAGCGGCCCTCAAACCGGCACCGGGGTATTGCTCGGCACCTTCGGATACATGTCACCGGAGCAGGCCAGCGGCCGTCCGCTGGACTTCCGTTCCGACCAGTTTTCCCTGGGCGCGTTGCTCTACGAAACGGCCACAGGAAAGCCCGCGTTTCGCCGTGGCACTCCCGCGGAGACGCTGGCATCCATCCTGCGGGACGATCCCGAGCCCATCGGCTCGGTCAATCTGCAGGTCCCGGCGCCGCTGTGCTGGGTGATCGAGCGCTGCCTGGCCAAGCAGCCGGACGATCGCTACGCCTCGACGCGCGATTTGGCCCGCGATCTCGCAACCTTGCGCGACCACATGGCGGAGACGCCGGCCAAGCGTCCCGACACCCGCCCCAGCAACCTCCCTCTGCAACGCACCGCCTTCGTGGGCCGCGAGCGCGAGGTGGCTGCGGTGAAGGACTTGCTGCTGGGGCCGGACGTTCAACTGGTCACCCTCACCGGGCCGGGAGGAATCGGCAAGACGCGTCTGGCGCTGCGGGTGGCGCAGGACCTGGCGGACCATTTCCCCGGCGGAATGTTTTTCGTCCCGCTGGCGCCCGTAACCGATGCCGCGCTGGTGGCCACGGTGGTCGCGCAAACTCTCGGTCTGCGCCAGGCCGCGAACCAAAGTCCCATCGAGGTCCTGAAGGCCTACCTGCAGAACTCGCTGCACGCGCCCTTGCTGCTGCTGTTCGACAACTTCGAACACATGGTTTCCGCAGCACCGATGGTAGCGGAGCTGATGGCCGGCGGCGCCGGACTCAAGGTGCTGGCCACCAGTCGCGCACCGCTGCACGTTTATGGCGAACAGGAGTTTCCGGTGCCCGCGCTGGCCGTGCCCGATCCCAGGTCCGTGCCGGCGCCCGCGGCGCTGGTTGCGTATCCGGCGGTTGACCTGTTTCTACAGCGCGCACAGGCGGTGAAGCCCGATTTTGAAATCACCCGGGAGAACGCGGCGGCGGTGGCCAACATCTGCGCGCGTCTCGACGGCCTGCCGCTGGCCATCGAGCTGGCGGCCGCGCGGGTCAAGCTGCTCTCGCCCGCCGCCATCGAAACACGCCTGGAGAGCCGCCTGCAGTTGCTCACCGGCGGCGCGCGCGACCTGCCCGCGCGCCAGCAGACTCTGCGCGGCGCCATCGACTGGAGCCTTGGTTTGCTCAATGCCGCCGAGCAGAAGCTCTTTCGCCGGCTGGCGGTATTCGTGGGCGGGTGCACGCTGGAGGCGGTGGAAGCCGTCTGCGACACACGACAGGATCTCGGTTTCGACATCCTCGACGGCATGGCTTCCATGGTGGACAAGAGTCTGTTGCAGTTCGACGAGCATGGATCCGTCGAGCCGCGCTACGCCATGCTGGAGACCATCCGCGAATACGCTCTGGAGCACCTGGCCGGCAGCGGGGAAGAGGTGCCGACGCGGCGCGCCCACGCCGCCTACTGCCTGGTCCTGGGGGAAGAGGGAACCGCCGCCGGCAGCACGGAGGTGGCGGCCGCGGAATGGCTGGAGCGCTTTGATGTGGAGCATGACAATTTTCGCGCCGCACTGGAGTGGCTCACGCAGAGCGGAAACGCCGATTGGGGCATGCGCCTGGGCGCGGCTTTGTTTCGCTTCTGGGAGGTCCGGGAACACCTCACCGAAGGCCGCGACCGTTTGACCAGGCTCCTCCAGCTCTCCGGCGCAAGCGCACGGACCAAAGAGCGGGCCAGAGTGCTTTTCTCGGCCGGCGTACTGGCCGGCATCCAGGGAGACTTCGCGGCGGCGCAGTCCCTTATCCGGGAAAGCCTGGAGATTTCTCGCGAGCTGCAGGACCAGTGGAACATCGCCGTCTCGCTCAACGCCCTGGCGGTTCCCGCCCGCGACCGGGGAGAACTGGAGACAGCGCGCATCCTCTTCGAGGAGAGCCTGGAAGCGTGGCGGAAACTAGGCGACCGCCATGCCGTCGCGCGAGCGCTCAGCAACCTGGCGAGCGTGGTCAAAATGCAGCGCGACTATGCGCGTGCCGACTCCCTTTACCAGGAGTGCCGGACGATCTTCGCCGAACTCGGAGACCAAACCGGCATGGCTTGGTCGCTCGACCATCAAGGCGATGTGGCCCGCGAACAGGGTGACCGGGAAGCGGCCCGCTCTCTCTACCAGCAAAGTCTCGCCGCCTTTCGCGGGCTCGGCGACCAGTGGGGCATGGCCGGCGTGCTCGCCGATCTGGGAAATCTGGTGCGCGACTCCGGGGATTACACTTCCGCCCACGGGCTCTACGCAGAGAGCCTGGAAATCTTTCAGGAACTGGGACACAAGCGCGGGTTGGCGCGCCTGCTGGAGTGCTTTGCCGGTTCGGCGGCAGTCCAGTCGCAGCCCGAGCGTGCCCTGCGGCTGGCGGGAGCAGCTTCCGCGCTTCGCCAGGCCCTGGGTGCTCCTCTTCCTCCGGCGGAACATGCCCGCCTGGAAAAGGGCCTCGACCCGGCGCGGCGCGCACTGCCGGGAGCCGCCAGTGCCGCCGCGTGGATGGAGGGTTGGAGAATGCCGGCAGAGAAGGCTATTGCCTATGCGTTAGGCGGCGGCTCGGACTGATTCCCGCGCCGGCAGGCCCGGCAGCCGGCCCTATTCCGCGGTGGTCGGATCAATCAGCCGGCGCACGGCCGAGACCCGGTTGGCGGGAATTCCGGCGCGCTTGGCGTGCTCTCGCACCGTAGCTTCGTCGGGCGCCAGGTACACGCAATAAATCTTGTCTCCGGTGACGTAGCTTTGCAGCCACTGGATCTCCGGCCCCAGGCTCCTCAGGACCGCCACCGACGTCTGGGAGATTTTCCGGACCTCGGCGTCCGACAGGCTCCCGACTCCGGGCACGTCTCGTTCGATCACAAACTTAGGCATGGTCTTAGGACCTTCCGTCGAAAGATGCTATCAAATCCTGGCCTGCACGTAACGGCTCCAGAAACACGCGGACTCATCGCTCGGCAAGTTCCGTTCTGAACCAACGTAACCTGCGGGCATTATCTTAGGACCTTCCGTCGAACGATGCTATCAAATCCTGGCCTGCACGCAACCGCTTCCGAAACATGCAACGGCTTCCGAAGGGTGTGCCGGCGGCGAACCCGGACTCATCGCTCGGCAAGTTCCGTTCTGAACCAACGTAACCTGCGGGCATTACTCTGGGCATCTTTCTTCCGACACTAGGGTGGTCTATAGTCGGAGGTATCTTGCAGGCTGGCAGCCGGAAGTGGCGCTGCTGGTGCCGGACGGGGAACGGCGGCCTGCTTGGGGAAATTGTGTTTTCCGGAGGGCAAACATGCCCGAGACTGCCGAGAACCGAAATCTCCACCGCTACATGGTCAATCTCCCCGTTACCGTCAAGTGGGAGATGGACGAAACCAGGGGAAGCTTCCAGGCCCTGGTGCGCGACATCAGCGAGGGCGGCTTCATGGTGGTGGGCGACGCGGAGGTCCCGCCGGGCGCGATTCTGGAATTCACCGTGGGCATGCCCGCGGAGATCGCCACCAAGGAAGAGAAGAACTATCACTTCCGCGGCAAGGTGGTGCGCCTGCAGAAAACTCCGGACGGAAAAACCGGCTTCGGGGCCCTGATCCAGGGATACGAGACGGTGGCCGAACCGCCGCCCGAGCCGGAGGAAACCCTCAAGCTTGTGCCCGACTACCTCACCCGGCAGCAGGAAGAGGAAAATCAGCGCCGCAAGAAGGTGAAGGCGGCCTTGAGCAGCGCCGCCTCCCGGATCTTCATACTGCTGGTGGCGGCCGCGCTGGTGCTGGGGGCTCTGAACTACTTCTTCGCCAAGGGCGGCGATCCGCTGGAAATGCAGCTTACCGGCGGCAATCCCGACGAGCGTGTGTGGGTGAGCGACTCCAGCGGCCTTTACCACTGTCCCGGTTCTGCCGACTATGGCAGTGGCCCAGGCCGGTATGTGACGCAACGCCAGGCGCAATCCGGATACCACCGGCCGGCCCTGGGCAACCCCTGCCCATAAGATCAAGGTAAAAGGAAAAAGGCGAAGGGAAAAAAGAAAGGCCCGCGACAGGCGGGCCTTTGCTTTTCTTGAACCGGCAGCTACTGGGGCAGCGCGCGTCCCTGCCCGCGCTCGGCAATGACCTTGCGCGCGGTGTCGGCCAGGTCCTTGGCCATGG
>CAZXVY010000192.1:0-5404 GCA_964644115.1 uncultured Terriglobales bacterium | reverse complement strand
ACCGTTGTACGGGCTAAAACCTGTACCGGGGGTTCGAATCCCCCCCTCTCCGCCAGCGAGTCTGCGCTCCCGATTCTCTCCCCAAGCCGGCCTCCAAAACGCGCGAATTCGCGGCACTTTCGCGACTTCCCGATTGAAACCGGACTGCGGAGAATCCTAGGTGAACATAGTCAGCCTTCAAAACGACCTCGTTTTCTCCAAAGGCAGGTTTCGAAGTCCGGTTTCGGAAAAACGCAAAACCGGGCCATTCCTCAGCACGACGAACCAGAGCAAATCCGTCGGACGCTGCGTAAACGGTGGGTTTCTTCAGATACAAAGAAAGGCGGAACTCCCGCGCGCCGTTGCACGTATCCCTGCTCCAGCCGCAGCCTGTACGCCTCTATCTCGTTATGCGAAAGAAGCTAAAGCGCGTCCTACGGTGGACTGCAGGTGCGATCTCACTGGCGTTGGTATTGGCGGTGTTGTCGTTGTTTATCGCCTACTGGATATCAGACAATGATTGCGATGAACGCCGCGCCACTGCTCCGAAAAACCCGATGAAAGCCATTGTTTACTGCGACTATGGATCCCCCGATGTGCTCAAGCTTGAGGACATTGAGAAGCCGGCGGCAGGGGACGACCAAGTCCTGGTAAGAGTTCGCGCGGCTTCCGTGAATCCCCTCGACTGGCATTACATGAGAGGCACGCCCTATTTCATGCGGCTGGGGACCGGACTGCGGAAGCCAAAGGTCACGCGACTAGGGGTTGATGTTGCGGGGACGGTGGAAGCAGTCGGCAAGAACGTAACCCAGTTCAAAGCAGGGGACGAGGTATTCGGCCGGGGAACCGGGGCCTTCGCCGAGTATGTGACTACTCCCGAGCGAGTATTGGTCAGGAAGCCCAAGAACATGACGTTCGAGCAGGCCGCTTCTGTACCGATTGCGGCCATCACGGCATTGCAGGCCCTTCGCGATAAGGGAAAGGTCCAGCCGGGGCAAAAGGTCTTGATCAACGGCGCCTCGGGAGGTGTGGGGACCTTTGCGGTGCAGATCGCCAAGTCGTTGGGCGCACATGTGACCGGCGTCAGCAGTACGAGGAATGTGGAGCTGGTCCGATCCATCGGCGCAGATCAGGTGATTGACTACACCCGGGAGGATTTCACCCAGGGTGAACAACGTTACGACGTGATTGTCGACATGGTTGGGAACCATTCGTTGTCGGCATTCAGGCGCGTCTTAGAGCCGAAGGGAATATACGTAATGGTCGGAGGCCCGACGACGGGTCGGTGGATAGCTCCTCTGGATCGTGTCGCCCAAGTGTTTGTGTACTCAGCGTTCGTGGACCAGGAGTTGGTCTTTCTGCCGGCGAACATCAACAAAGAGGACCTGACCATCCTGCGCGAGTTCATGGAGGCGGGAAAGTTAACGCCGGTCATCGACAGGCGTTACAAGTTGAATGAGGTTCCCGAGGCGATCCGGTACCTGGAAGAAGGACACGCTCGAGGAAAAGTAGTAATAAGTGTTGAATAATGGCAACCAGGTTCCAACTCGGGGTGCGGGTGAGTTTCTAACCGCATACCTAGTCCTTTGGCTACAGGTCTCAAAGTGAGCGGCGCTCAGGAAAATGTTGGAATCCTCTTGGTGAGCGGTCGGGCACGGGCTCCGGTGGGCGAAGAAACGACAAAAGCGGACCGAGGTTTCGAATGACTCTCCCCCGGCCAAGACTGGTTCCTGGTTGGTGGTTTCTGGTTTCTCGTTACCCCAGGATGGTCGCGCAAAAGCGACGCTGCTAGCCCGCGCTGTCCAGCCCGAAGAATTCCCGGATGCGGGTCATGATGTTGTTCTGGGTGGCGCGCATGCGGCGCTCGCGGACTTCGGCGTCGAGGTCGCCGCGCGCGATTTCCAGGTCCACCAGGCGCTGGGCCATGACGCCGGAGACGTGCTCGGCGATCTCCGGGCGCCGACGAACGATTTCGCAGAAGGCATCCTTGTCCAGGCGATAGCAGGTGGTGTCCTCACCGGCCACCACCGAGGCCGAGCGGGGAGCGCCGGTCATGAGCGACATCTCGCCGAAGAACTCCCCGGAGTGCAGCGTGGCCACGTCGCGGTGGAAGCCTTCCTCCATGATGACCACCTCGGCCGAGCCGCGGGTAAGAATGTAGAGCCAGTGGCCCTCGGCGCCCTGGCGGGTGATGACCTCGCCTTTGGTGAAGGGAGCAAAGTGCAGGCGTTCGGCGAGGGTGCTCTTCTCCTCGCTGGTGAGGTGGTGGAACAGGTCCACGGTGGAGAGCGCGGCCTGGCGGCGCTGCAGTTCCCTCTGATGGCCGGCCTCTTCATGGACGTCGCCTTCCACCATGAACTGCTTGAGCGCGGGGATGGAAAGCGGGATGCCGGCGCGCTTGAGCGCAAAGTAAATAATGGTGCGCATGCGGGAGTCGGTGGGATCGTCCACCGCCAGGTCGGTCAGCCAGTAGCGCACGGCGTATTGGCAGTAGCTCTCCTTGAAGTCGAGCAGGACGCAGTTGGGCGGTGGCAGCGCCGCCACGTTCTCCAAGGGCTCGGCGGTGAGGGCTTCGGTGACGGCGCGGATGACCTCGGTGGGGGGCACGCGGAAGTCCACGTTGAAGTAGACCCACTGGCGGTGCTGCATGGGCGCGCCCGAGTGCCGGCCCAGAACCAGCACTTGCGCCTTCATCAACTGGCTGTTGGGGATGAACACGGTGTCCCAGTTGCGGGTCTCGATGGCGGTGAAGCGCCAGCGGATTTCCTTAACCCGCCCGGTGTGCTGGTCCACTTTGATCCAGTCGCCCAGGTTGATGGTCTTTTCCAGTTGCAGGGCCAGGCCCGCCATCACGTTGCCCAGCGTGTCCTGCACGGAGAAGGCAATCACCGCACTGGCGATGGCCGAAGTGGTGACCAAGTTGGAAAGGCTGACGCCGCCGTGGGAAAGCAGCGAAAGCGCAACCAGGAAGTATCCCACGCCGATCACCAGGTCGCGCAGGATGCGGGGCGTGTGTACGTGCGTGAAACGCGTGAGGAAGAGGTCGAAGAGGAAGACGCTGGCCAGGTTCAGGACAGCGACGGATCCGGCAAACAGGCCTCCCCAATAGGCCACGCGGCCCACCATGGCCGAAGGCACATACCACGCCGCCCCCAGCAGCAGGATGGCCAACAGGAACAGGCGGACGGCCATCCGGACGGTTCCGATCTCGGCCGGCACGGTGGCGCGCAGGATGCCTGCCAGCACGAAGAAGAGCACCACCCCGAGGGCGAGGCGACCGTAGTCGCCCGCCCACAAGCTGGCGGGGTCCCACGCGAGTTGCAGGGTCAGCAGCATGGAAGCGAGCATGATAGCGGAGAATCGGCGCGGAATCAGCTTCCGAATCGAAGATGGCAACTGCGGACCCTCCCGCCCCGGGCCGGGCAAAAATGCTACATTCGATAGCTCATGTCTGCGCCTGAGTCGCGCTTCGTCCGCGCTTGCCGCTCGCTCCCGGTGGACGCCACGCCCGTCTGGTTCATGCGCCAAGCCGGCCGCTACATGCCGGAGTACCGCGCCGTGCGGCAGCGGCATTCGCTGATCGAAATCTGCAAGTCGCCGGAGCTGGCTGCGGAGGTCACCATTACCGCCGCCGAGAAGCTGGGAGTGGATGCGGCCATTATCTTTGCCGACCTGCTGCTGCCGCTCGAGCCCATGGGCCTGGCCTTCCACTTCGAGTCCGGGGAAGGGCCGGTGGTGGAAAAGCCCCTGCGGGAAGCGGCGGACGTGGCCGCGCTCAGCACCGACGGAGCTTCCGAACTGGACTACGTTTCCGAATCGGTGCGGCGCGTGGCAGCGCACTTCGGCGCGCGGCTGCCGGTGATCGGCTTCGCGGGCGCGCCTTTCACCCTGGCCAGCTACATGATCGAGGGTGGAGGGTCGCGTCACTACGTCGAGACCAAGAAGCTCATGTATTGCCAGCCTGCGGTCTGGCAAGAGCTGATGCGGAAGCTGGTCAGGGTGCTCGGCCACTACCTCGCCGCGCAGGCCCGCGCGGGCGCGGACGCGCTGCAGATCTTCGATAGCTGGGTGGGATGCCTGAGTCCGGAGGACTACCGCCGTTATGTCCTGCCGCCCACCACCGAACTGGTGACGCAGGCCCGGGCCGCGGGCGTACCCGTCATCTATTTTGGGACGGACACGGCCACGCTGCTCCCCGCGATGAAGGAAACCGGGGCCGATGTGATCGGCGTAGACTGGCGCATTCCGCTGGACGATGCGTGGAAGAGCCTGGGGCTGCGCGGGGCGGTGCAAGGCAACCTCGACCCGGCAGCGCTGTTTGCCGACTGGCCGGAGGTGCGCGCGCGGGCCACAGAAGTGCTGCAGCGCGCGGCGGGACGCGCCGGGCACATTTTCAATCTGGGCCACGGCATCCTGCCGGGCACGCCGGTGGATAACGTGCGCGCGCTGGTGGAGTGGGTGCACGAGCATACCCAACAACCAGGATGAGTGAAGGTCCCAAATCGGCGGTGCTACTGCTGGCGCATGGCAGCCCGGATTCGCCCGACGATGTTCCGGCGTTCCTGAACAACGTCACCGGAGGGCGCCCGGTTCCGCGGGAAACCATCGCGGAAGTGAGCCATCGCTACGCGCGCATTGGGAAGTCGCCGCTGCTGGAGATCACCCAGCGGCAGGCGTCGGCGCTGCAGCGCGAACTCAAGTTGCCGGTGTACGCCGCCATGCGCAACTGGAAGCCGTATATCGCCGACGTAGTCCGAGAAATGGCCGGGGCGGGCGTCGAACGCGCGGTGGCCATCTGCCTGGCGCCGCAGAATTCGCGCACCAGCGTAGGACTGTACCGGCGCGCCCTGGACGGCAGCGGGCCGCCGCTGGAAGTGGACTTCGTCGAGTCCTGGCACGATCATCCGCTGCTGGTACGCGCCTTCGCCGAAAAGCTCGCGGCCGTCTGGCCGCGCGCTTCGGAGGAAATGAGCGCGCGCGTTCCCGTGGTCTTCACCGCGCACAGCGTTCCCCAGCGCACCATCGCGGACGGCGATCCGTACGCCGACCAGGCACGCGCCACGGCGGCCCTCGTGGCCATGCAGGTTTCCGCGCTCACCGTGGACGACTGGACTTTCGCCTTCCAGAGCCAGGGCCTGTCGGGAGGACCGTGGCTGGGACCTACGGTCGAGGAAACGCTGCTCGCCCTGCGGGAGAAGAGACATCGCGGGACTGTGATCCAGCCCATCGGCTTCGTGTGCGATCACGTGGAAGTGCTCTACGACATTGATGTCCACTTCCAGGAATTTGCCGGCAAGCAGGGAATGCGATTGTGGAGGACCGAATCCCTCAACCTCTCGCCCACGTTCATCGCGGCGCTGGCGGACGTGGCCAGGTCGCGCCTGCTTCCGGCCGGAGAGCGGCCGGGCCTGGTGCAGATCGCGCC
>CAZXVY010000191.1:0-5425 GCA_964644115.1 uncultured Terriglobales bacterium | reverse complement strand
CCACTGTAGCCACCGCCACCGAGATCTACGACTACCTGCGCCTGCTGTTCGCGCGCATCGGACGCACGTACTGCCTCCAGTGCGGCGCCCCGGTCCACACCGACACGGTCGACGACGTGGCCGCAGCCGTCCTCGTCCTGGGCGAAGGGACGCGGCTCCACGTGCTCTTCCCGCTCCACGCTTCGGTCGCCCGGGCAACGCCGGCCGAGGGCGGTGCTGCCGCGGGCAAGACTCGCGGGTCGCGGAAGAAGGCGGCGGCCCCCAAGCCCGCCGCCGGGGAAGTTCTCAGTGCACGCCTGGCCGATCTGCGCCAGCGGGGCTTCAACCGCCTCTACCAGAATGGCCAGCTGTTTGAGTTTTCGACGCCCGAATCGCTGCTCGACCTGGACTTCAAGGCGCCGGTCTGGGTTCTGGTGGACCGGATCGTGGTTTCTTCCGATGCGCGCGCGCGCCTGGTGGACTCGATGGAGATCGCCTATCGCGAATCCGCCGAGGTCATCTTCGAAACCCCTGCCGGAAACGGGAAGCCCGCGGAGCACCTGCGCTTCTCGCAGCGCTTTGAATGCAAGCGCTGCCATCTGCATTACGAACCGCCGGAGCCGCGCCTGTTCTCCTTCAACAGTCCTTTCGGAGCGTGTCCGCGCTGCCAGGGCTTCGGCAATACCATTGATTTTGATCTTGGCCTGGTCATTCCCGACAAGTCCCGCAGCCTTGGCGACGGAGCCATTGATCCCTGGACCAAGCCCAAGTACCGCCCGCTCTTCCACGAACTCAAGCGCTTTGCGCGCATGAAGAACATCCCGCTCGACGTTGCCTGGTCGGAGCTGCACCGCGACGATCAGCAGCTTGTCCTCGACGGCGAGGGGCGCTTCCCCGGCGTGCGCGGGTTCTTCGCTTACCTGGAGCGCAAGAAGTACAAGCTGCACGTGCGCGTCTTTCTCAGCCGTTACCGCGGTTACGCGGTGTGCCCGGCCTGCCGCGGCGAACGCCTGCGCGCCGAGGCCCGCCAGGTGCGGATCCAGGGCAGGACCATCTGCGAGGTGTGCCGCCTCACCGTGGCCGCGGCCGGCGCGTTTTTTTCCGGACTCGATCTCACCCCGCAGGAGTCCGCCATCGCCGACAAGGTGCTGGAGGAAATCCGCGAACGCCTCCAGTTCCTGAACGAAGTCGGACTCGAATACCTCACGCTCGACCGCCTGTCTTCGACGCTTTCCGGCGGCGAGGCGCAGCGCATCCAGTTGGCGACCTCACTGGGGTCCCGCCTGGTAGGCTCGCTCTACGTGCTCGACGAACCCTCCATCGGCTTGCACAGCCGCGACACGGCCCGGCTCATCCGTATCCTTTATGGCCTGCGCGATCTGGGCAACACCATCCTCGTGGTTGAGCACGACGCCCAGATCATGAAGAGCGCCGACCGCATTCTCGACCTCGGCCCGGGCGCCGGTGAGAGCGGCGGAAAAGTGGTAGCCACCGGGACGATGGCGGAGCTGGTCCGCCAGCCTGCTTCCCTCACCGGCCGCTACCTGTCCGGCGAGCTGCGCATCCAGATTCCGCCGGTGCGGTGCCCCCCCGGCCCGCAGCAGTTGCGCCTCTTTGGCGCCCGCGCCCACAACCTGAAGAGCCTGGACGTGGCCTTCCCCCTGGGTGCGCTGGTGGCGGTGACCGGCGTTTCCGGCTCGGGCAAATCCACCCTGGTGCACGACGTTCTGTATCGCGCGCTGGTGGCGGCCAAGGGACAATCCAACGGCGGCGCTCTGCCGGAGGCTACGCTCGACCGCATCGAGGGCGTTCAGCACGTGCGGGAAGTGGTGTTGGTGGACCAGTCGCCCATCGGGCGCACCCCGCGCTCCAACCCGGTTACCTATCTGAAGGCCTTCGACGGCATTCGCGAACTCTACGCTTCCCTTCCCGAAGCCAGGAAGCGGCGCCTGGGCCCTGGGCACTTTTCCTTCAACATCCCCGGCGGCCGCTGCGAAACCTGCGCCGGCGACGGCACCGTGACCGTCGAGATGCAGTTCCTCGCCGACGTGGAGCTGATCTGCGAAGACTGCAAGGGCACACGCTACAAACCGGAGGTGCTCGCCGTCCTTTATCGCGGACGCAACATTCACCACGCGCTGCAGCTCACCGTCCGCGAGGCCTTGCAGTTTTTCTCGGCCGTTCCCAGGGTCACCGACAAGCTGCGCCTGCTCGAAGAAGTGGGCATGGGATACCTGCGCCTGGGGCAGTCGGCCACCACCCTCTCCGGGGGCGAAGCCCAGCGCATGAAGCTGGCCGCGCATCTCGCGCCCCGTGCCTCCGGTGGCATCCCCGCCGTCTCCAAGGCAGGGCCGGCCGCAGCCAGGAAAGGCAAGGCCGCGCCCCGGATGCTTTACATTTTCGACGAACCCACCACCGGCCTGCACTTCGACGACATCAGCAAGCTCCTGGCCGCCTTCCGCCGCCTCATCGACGCCGGCGGTTCCATCATCGTCATCGAGCACAACCTGGATGTCATCAAGACCGCCGACTGGGTCATTGACCTGGGCCCGGAAGGGGGCGAGTGCGGCGGCCAGGTGGTGGCCGTGGGGCCCCCGGAAGCCATCGCAAAGAATTCCGCCTCCCACACCGGGAAGTGGCTGGCGCGCATCCTATCGAGCAACGAGCATCATGGAAAAAATGGCCGCAACTAGACACCTGGGGATGTGGCTTCTCGCAACCGCGCTTGTTCTCGGCTCGACTCCCGCGGAACCGCAGACCCCGGCCTCGCAGACCCCGAGCGTGAAGTCTCGCTCCAAGGGGAGGACCAGTGAGACCCGGCGCAAGTACCGCGTGGCCGAGAAGGAACCCGCCGCTCCCGGCGTTCTGCAGGCCGAGGTCGCGCTCGAGAAGCAGGACTACACCGCTGCGGAGCACCTGCTAAAGGGCGTACTGGAGGCCAATCCCAAGGACTACCGCGCCTGGTTCACTCTCGGCTTTGTGTATAACTCCACTAGTCGCACCCCCGAAGCCATCGAGGCCTACCGGCAGTCGGTTGCCGCGCAGCCGGAAATCTTCGAGTCCAACCTGAACCTGGGTCTGTTGCTGGCCAGCCAGTCCAGCCCGGAGGCTGAGACCTTTCTGCGCGCGGCCATCAAACTCAAGCCGGCCAAGGCGAATGCCAAGGCGAATGCCCAGGTGAATGAAGGACTGGCCCGCGCCTGGCTTTCCCTTGCGCGCCTGTTGGAAGCCGCCAAGCCTCAGGAGGCGCTCTCCGCCTACGGTGAGGCCGCAGCGCTAAAGCCCGCCGACGCTGCACCGCATCTCGCCGCGGGCCTTCTGCTCGAGCGCCAGGGCGACTTCCCCGCCGCGGAGCAGGAATTCCGCAAGGCCGCAGACCTGGATCCCAAGTTGGCCGAAGCGATCGCCGGTCTGGCGAGCGTGTACATGCGCAGCAAGCGCCTGCCGGAGGCGGAAGCAGCGCTCAGACAATTTCTCCAACTCAGTCCTGCCACAGCGCAGGTGCGCGTGCAGCTCGGACGTGTGCTCGTGGCACAGGGAAAGAGCCAGGAAGGACTGGCGGAGCTGCAGGCCGGCCTGGAGTCGGTGCCCGGCGATCCCGCCGCTCTGCATGAACTGGCGCAGCTTTCCTATGCGGCCAAAAGCTACGAGCAGGCGGCGGTGTACTATCAGCGCCTGGTCGAGGTCGCGCCCCGCAATGCCGAATACCGCCACGGACTGGGCGGGGCCCTGATGAAGCTGGGGCGCTACCCGCAAGCCGAACAGCAACTGATCGTCGCCGTGACCCTGAAGCCGGACCTCCCCGAAGCCTACGCAGACCTCGCGGTCGCCGCTTACGAAAACAAGAACTACGCCGTCACCATCAAGGCCCTGGACGCGCGCGCCGCCTACCAGCCGGATACACCCAAGACCTACTTCCTGCGCGCCACCGCCTACGACCATTTGCGCGCCCACAAGGAGGCAGCGCAAAATTACCGCCAGTTCCTGGCCCTGGCCAACGGAGAATATCCCACCCAGGAATTCCAGGCGCGCAATCGTCTGAAGGCCATTGACCCGGAGCGAAAAAAATAAGAGCATGCGACGACTCTGGCTCCCATTGCTGATTTGCGCTGCACTTCTTACCCGGCTGCCGGCCCAGCAGGCCGCACCCAGCCTTCAGGCACAGGCGGAGGCAGCGGAGGGCAAGAAGCGCGCCCAGCTCTTCATGGAGCTGGCCGTGCAGCGCGTGGACGAGGCCAGCCGGCTTTTTGCCGATGGCAAGACGGAGGAGGGGCATGCAGCCGTTAAGCAAGCCGTCGCCGACGCGGAGCAGGCCGGTGAGGCTGCTCGCAAATCGCGCAAACGCCTCAAGCAGACCGAAATCTCGGTTCGCCAACTCGCCCGCCGGCTCACCGACTTGGGCGCCGGGCTGCCTTTTGAAGACCGGGAAACCCTGAAAGCCTCAGTTCAGAAGCTGGAAGAGATCCGTCGCCAGCTCCTGGAGGAAATGTTCGGCAAAAAGAAGAAGGTGGCGCCATGATCGCCAGACGTGGGCTTGCGGTGGTTTTAATTCTTTTAATGGTATCGGGAAGCCTTCTGGCCGGGCGGCGCGATCCGCTCAACGAACTCGAGATCGAGCAGCTCCGCGAGTTCGCCCAGGACCCGCCCAAACGGCTGAAACTCATGCTCAAGTTCACCCGCGAACGCATGGCGCTGGTGGATGCGCATCGCAACACGTCCGCCTCCGAGGAGGGCTACGGCCGCCGCATGCACGACCTGCTGGAGGACTTCGGCACCCTGGCCGGCGAGCTCGAAACCAATGTCGAGACCTACTCCCAGCGCGGCGTGGATGTGCGCAAACCGCTGCGCGAGATCCTTCAGTCCTGGAATGAATTCCAGTTGAAACTTAAATCGTTAAAGGAAGATTCCGAGAAGGTTCCTGCCCTGGCCAAGCCTGCGGGCGACTACAAGTTCATCCTCGAGGACGCCCTGGACACGGTGAGCAGCGGCTTGGAAACCACCATTGAGGCCATCAGCATCCAGGAGTTGGCCCGCAAGAACCAGAAGAAATGAGCGCCAACCTTGTCCGGTTGTTGGAGCGAGCTTACCGCGAGTTCCGTCCACGAGCGCCCATGCCGGAGCCGCACATCAGCTTCCACCATTTTGCCGGCCTGCGCTCCACAATTCGCCTGCGCAACCAGCATTTGCTGGTGCGGCTGTCCGACCTGCTCGAAGGCGCGCCCGCGCCCGTGCTGGAAGCCATCTTCCATCTGCTCCTGGCGCGGCTCTATCGCAAACCGGTGGATGCCGCGCGCGCCGGCCGCTACCGCCGCTATGTCTCCAGCCGCAGCATGCACGCCCGCATGCTGCTTGCCCGCGAAACCCGCGGCCGCAAGCACATCTCCGGCGCGCGCGGCCAGATGTACGACCTGGAGGAAGTCTTCGAGGACTTGAACCGCCGCTTCTT
>CAZXVY010000190.1:0-5446 GCA_964644115.1 uncultured Terriglobales bacterium | reverse complement strand
CAGAACTCCGACGTCACCTATCGCCTGTATGATTACGGCCGCCCGCGCGAGCTGCACCTGGAGCAGGGGCTGGCGGCGATGAAGGAGGACACAGCGGCGCGCAAAGTCCCGTTTGGGGATGACGAGGACATGAAGTCGCTCAGCCTTTCCCCGCATTTCCATCTTCTTCGTTACCGCGGAAAGGAACTGTTCTTGAGCGGCAACGATCCAGCGTATTCCTGGAGTTCGGTGGAGGTAGTGGCCGGATTGGAGGGCTGTGGAGTGGTCGAAGTTGAGGGACTTATGCCGGTTACGTTTGGCCGTGGTGAGGTGGTGGTAGTGCCTGCGTGTATTCAAGACTTCCAAGTGCGTCCGCAGTGGTCCGCCGAGTTTCTTGCCGTAACCGTGCCTCCCCCAGGCGAGCCGCACCCTTCAGAGGAGCCGAGATAGAGGATGCCGACCCTGCCGCACTTCTATCCCGTGATTCTGGCCGGGGGCCGGGGCACGCGCTTCTGGCCGCGCAGCCGGGCGCGCGCCGCCAAGCAGGTGCTGGCGCTCGATCCCGCCTCGCGGGGCACGATGATCCAGCAGACCGTGGCGCGGCTCAGTCCTCTTGCGCCGCGGGAAAACTTCTGGGTCATCACCAATCGTGAACTGCGGCCCATCATCCTGCGGCAGCTTCCGGGGCTGCGCCCGGAGCAAATCATCGGCGAGCCCGCAGGGCGCAACACCGCTCCGGCAGCGGGCCTGGCCGCCTTCCTGTTGCTGCGCGAAGATCCAAACGCGGTGATGGGGATGTTTCCCGCCGACCACGTAATCGCCGACGCAGCCGGTTTCCGCCGGGCGGTGGAGCGCGCTGCGACAGTGGCGGCGGCGGGCGCGAACCTGGTGGTGATGGGCGTGCGCCCGACCCGCCCCGAGACCGGCTACGGCTACATCGAGACCGGCCCGCGCGAATCCAAGGACCTGTTGCGCGTGCGTCGCTTCACCGAGAAGCCCGAATTGCAGCGCGCGCTGCTGTTTCTGCGCAAGGGCAACTTTCTGTGGAACAGCGGCATGTTTGTCTGGCGCGCGGACACGCTGGCGAATGCTCTGCGCGTCCTGCGTCCGGACATGACGGCGTTGCTGGAGCGCATGGCCGCCGCCTGGGGCACGAGCAAGTTTGCGTCCGTTTTTCGCCGTCTCTATCCACGCTGTGACAACATCAGCGTGGACTACGCAGTCCTGGAGCCGCAATCGGCGCGCGGGGAAGCGAAGTCCGGCATCGTATGCATCCCCGCCGGCTTCGGATGGAACGACCTGGGCTCCTGGGCCGCGCTGCACCAGCATCTGGCAGCGTCCGGCAAGAGCGGCAGCCGCGCCAACGTGGTGGACGGCAAAGGCCAATTTCTGCTCGACGCCGGCGGCAACTACGTCCACGCGCCGGGCAAGTTCGTGGCCGTGGTGGGCGTGAAGGACTTGGTGGTGGTGGACACCGGCGATGCCCTGCTGGTCACCACCCGGCAGCGCTCTCAGGACGTGGCCAAAGTTGTGCAGCACCTGGAGCAGAAGGGGATGAAGAAGCTGCTGTGAGTACCGAGCTGCGAGTTGTGAGTACCGAGTTGAGCTGATGCTTCCCAACACCGCCACTGCCGACTCTCCCGAAGCCAAGGCCTACAACCGTCTGCGACGCCGCCGGGGGATTGCCGACTTCGTCCTCGGCCTGGCTCTGCTCCTGGTGCTGCTCGGGACCGGCTGGACGGGCAGGCTGCGCGACGTGGCCTATCGCGCTGCCGGGGACGACTACACGCTGGCAGTCCTGATCTACGTGGCTCTGCTGTCGCTGCTGGGCAAGGTTGCGGGCCTGGGACTGGACTATTACGGCTTTCATCTGGAGCACCGCTTCCGGCTCTCCAATCAGAAACTGCGGGGCTGGGCCTGGGACCAGTTCAAGGGATGGCTGCTCGGCCTGGTGCTGGCGGCGATTGCGGTCGAGATCGTGTACTTCCTGATCCGTCACGCGCCGCAGTACTGGTGGGTGATGGCGTGGCTGGTGTTCATCGTGCTGTTCCTCCTCTTCGCCCAGTTTGCGCCGGTGGTCCTGTTCCCCATTTTTTACAAGTTTGTTCCGCTGGAAGACGGAGAGCTCAAGCAGCGGCTGCTGCGTCTGAGCGAGCGCGCGGGCACGCGGGTGCGGGGAGTGTATGAATGGAAGCTCTCCGAGAAGAGCCGCAAGGCCAACGCCGCGCTCACCGGGCTGGGCGCGACGCGCCGCATCCTGCTGGCCGACACCTTGCTGGCCAACTACTCCGCCGACGAGATCGAAGCCGTACTGGCGCACGAACTGGGCCACCACGTCCATCGCCACATTCCCAAGAGCATCGCCGTGCAGGTGGTGACGACCTTTGTGGGGTTCTGGGCGGCGAACCAGGCGCTGAGTTTCGCCATTGATCGCATGCGCTGGTTCGGGAGCCTGACCGACTTCGCCAACCTGCCGCTGCTGGCGCTGGTTTCGGCGGTGATGTCGTTCCTGCTCATGCCGGCGATGAACGCATTCTCGCGCTTCAACGAGCGCCAGGCCGACCGCTACTGCTTCTCCGCCGTTCCCAGCGTCGCACCTTTCATCTCCGCCATGCGCAAGCTGGGCGAGCAGAACCTGGCGGAACAGCAGCCCTCGCGCTTCGTCGAGTGGTTCTTCCACTCCCATCCTTCAATCGCCAAGCGGGTGGCCGCCGCCCAGGCCTGGGCCGAGGCGGGCCGTCAGGCTGTTAGCTCGGACTGACGCCTCCGGGGAAAAAGCAAACCACAGAGGACACAGAGGACGCAGAGGAAATCGAGCAGGAATCCCTCTGTGTTCCTAGGTGTCCTCTGTGGTTTCAGCCTTTCAGAAGCAGTTCCACTCGCCGCAGGTCTTCCTCGGTGTCCACGCCCACGGTGTCGTGGGGCGTTTCGGCGACTTGGATGGGAACGCCATTTTCCAGGAAGCGCAACTGCTCCAACCGCTCGGCGCGTTCCAGGGAGGACTCGGGTAGCGCGCAGAAGCGGTCGAGCGCGGCCTTACGGTAGGCGTAAAGGCCGAGGTGTTTGGCGTAGCGGACGGCGCCGGCTTCATCGCGATCAAAAGGGATGGCGGCGCGGGAGAAGTACAGCGCGCGTCCGGCGAGATCGGTGACCACCTTGACCACGTTGGGGTTGCGCGCGTCGGCAGCCGCCAGAGGGGTTTTCAACGTGCCCACTTGTACGGCAGGGTCCTGCATCAGGGCGAACAGCGCGGCAATGTGTTCCGGCCGGACCAGGGGCTCGTCGGCCTGAACGTTGACGTAGACCTCCGCCGTCACCGCGCCTGCCACTTCATGCACGCGGTCGGTACCCGAGCGGTGGGCGGACGACGTGATGCGGCCCGTCCAGCCATTTGCGCGACACAGCTCCATGACTTCCGCGGCGTCCGTGGCTACGATCACGTCGCGGAGCACAGGTGAGGCGCGCACGCCGCGATAAACGTGAGCCAGCATGGGCTGCCCGGCTATCTCGCGCAGCACCTTGCGCGGCAGTCGCGTTGAACCTAGGCGGGCGGGAATGACGGCGATGGCGTCCATGACGATGCTGGCTGGCGGCATCATACTATCCGCGTGGCCAGCCGGGTGGCGCGCGAGGGTTTGACACTGTTCCGTAGCGGCTCTTAGAATCACATTTGGGCCGCGAAAGTCGCGGCTTCCCACCTTCGGCGTGTGCAATCCAGGCGGCGTAGCTCAGGTGGCTAGAGCGAGGGTCTCATAATCCCTAGGTCGTTGGTTCGAGTCCAACCGCCGCCACCAGGTCTTGTCCGGCACTTTCGAGGGCCGGCGACAACACGTTCCCAACCAGCGCCAACTTGCGGTCGCAGGCAGCCCGCCTGAAGGAGAACCGGCATGGAAACGTCGCTCCCCGCGGCAGCCACGCAGAAGATCACGGAAAGTTTGCAGCAGGCCAACCGGAGTTTTCAGAAGCGGTATCCGGGAGAAAGCGGCCGCCGGCAACCGGTGCACACCGTGTATGGCGGGGCGCACCTGTTCCGGGCGGACACCGCCGGCAGGCTGGGCGCGCTGGCCATGCGGGCACTGGATGAGTTCGCTCCCGACCCGGCAAGCTTCGCGCAGGCCATCGGCCTGCCCACTTCCCCGCAGAGTTCTCTGGAAGCAACCATTTATCAGCGGGTGCGGGAAAAACTTGGGCGCGAGCCGGTGGAGGATTTTCGGCTCGATTTTGAGGACGGTTACGGCAACCGGCCGGATGCAGAGGAAGACGGCCACGCAGCTTCGGCGGCCGAGCAAGTAGCGGCCGGAATGGCGGCCGGGCAACTGCCGCCCTTTTTGGGGATACGCATCAAGCCGCTGTCGGAGGAACTCCGAGAACGGAGCCTGCGGACGCTGGACATCTTCCTTACCCGCCTCAAGAGCTCCGGCGGAAAGCTGCCGGGCAATTTCGTGGTCACTCTGCCGAAGGTCACGATCCCGGAGCAAGTGTCCGCGCTGGCCGATGTGTTTGAGCTGCTGGAGGCGGCGCTGCGCCTTCCGCCGCGCTCGCTGCAGATGGAGCTGATGGTGGAGACCACGCAGTCCATCGTGAACCAGCACGGCGGGTGTGCCCCGCTTCCGCTGGTGGAGGCCGCACGGGGGCGCTGTATCGCCGCGCATTTCGGGACGTACGACTACACAGCGAGCTGCAACATCACCGCCGCCCACCAGCACATGACGCACGCCGCCTGCGACTTCGCCCGCCACATGATGCAGGTGACGCTGGGGGGCACGGGGGTGTGGCTGTCCGACGGCGCTACCAACATCCTGCCGGTTCCTCCCCACCGCGCGGCCGAGGGCGGGCCTGCCTTGATTTCCAAACAGCGGGAAGAAAACCGCCGCGTGGTCCACTCGGCGTGGAAGCTCCACTACACTCACATCCAGCACTCGCTCATCCACGGTTACTACCAGGGCTGGGACCTGCACCCGGCGCAACTGCCCACCCGCTACGCGGCGGTCTACGCGTTTTTCCTGCAGGGACTGGACGCGGCTTCAGAGCGGCTGCGGAACTTCGTCGCCAAGGCGGCGCAGGCCACACTGGTAGGAGAGGTGTTTGACGACGCCGCTACCGGACAAGGGCTGCTCAACTTCTTCCTGCGCGCCATCAACTGCGGCGCGGTGAGCGAAGAAGAGGCGCTGCCGGCCACCGGCCTGACGCTGGAGGAAATTCGTACCGCTTCCTTCGTGAAAATCCTCAAAAGGCGCACGCAAGTAAGCGGCGCCCGGTGAAGCTGGGGGCTGGCCCAACCCTTCCGCAATAACTGAGGCTGCCCCACCCTTGTCGCTCCTGCTTTTGGAGCGACAGGGTGGGAGGATTTTCCAAACACATCTTCTGGAGCCGGAAGAAACGCATCGAGAAGTTGACGTACATGCATCGCAGTCCGGTGCAGCGCGGGCTGGTGGAACGTCCCGAGGACTGGCGGTGGAGCAGCTTC
>CAZXVY010000189.1:0-5502 GCA_964644115.1 uncultured Terriglobales bacterium | reverse complement strand
GCAGGCGGGCTCGGAGGTTTCGGCGCTGCTGGGCCGCATGCCCTCGGCCGTCGGCTACCAGCCCAACCTGGCCACCGAGATGGGCGAGCTTCAGGAGCGCATCACCTCGACCAAGAAGGGCTCCGTGACCTCGGTGCAGGCCATTTACGTGCCTGCCGACGACCTCACCGACCCCGCGCCCGCTACTACCTTCGCCCACTTGGATGCGACCACGGTGCTTTCGCGTCCACTCACGGAAATCGGCATTTACCCGGCGGTGGATCCACTGGCTTCCACTTCGCGCATTCTCGATCCGCGCATCGTGGGCGAGGAGCACTACGAAGTGGCGCAGGGCGTGAAGAAGGTTTTGCAGCGCTACAAGGACTTGCAGGACATCATCGCCATCCTGGGCATCGACGAGCTGTCGGAGGACGACAAGCTCACCGTGACCCGCGCGCGCAAGATCCAGCGGTTCCTCTCGCAGCCCTTCCACGTGGCCGCGCAGTTTACCGGGCGCCCCGGCCGGCACGTGAAGATCGGCGACACCGTAAAGGGCTTCAAGGAAATCCTCGAAGGCAAGCACGACCACATCCCCGAGCAGGCCTTCTACATGAAGGGCACGATCGACGAAGTGGTTGAGGCGGCGGAAAAGATGAAAGCCGCGGCGTAAGAACGGTTTCGCGTTTTCCGTTTCTCGTTTGTCGCAATGCGAGGACCGGATTCGAGAAACGAGGAACCAGCAACCGGAAACCCTGTTATGGCGCAGACTTTTCATCTCGAAATCGTCACCCCCGACAAGCAGGTGGTGGCCGACTCCGCCGAGGAGCTTCAGCTTCCCGGCAAGCGCGGCTATCTGGGCATCCTGCCGGGGCACGCCCCGCTTATCACCGAGCTGGACGTGGGCGAGCTCAGTTACTGCCGCGACGGCAAGACCACGCACTTGGCCCTGGCTTGGGGGTTCGCGGAGGTCCTGCCCGACCGCGTCACGATCCTGGCGGAAACCGCCGAGCGCGCCGAGGAGATTGACGCGCCCCGCTCCCAGCGCGCTCGAGACCGGGCTGAGGAGCGCCTGAAGAAGCTCGAACCCGGCACCGACTTCCCTCGCGCCACCAGCGCCCTCCGCCGCGCCCTGGCCCGGCTGCTGGTCGCGGAGAAAAAGTAGGACCTTTCCTGCCAGGAAGCCACCGCCACCCCGTTGGCGCCACCCCGCTGGGCCAGCTTCAGGGGGTGTCATGTGGGTAACATTCGGCTTGCAGCGGGAATAGGGCACTGGGTACAATCCGCCGACACACTTCGTCCGGGATCCGGGCGCTGCGCCGCAGCGGTCCTGATGGGGACAGGGGGGATTCCCTGTGTCCGCAGGGGCGGGAAAAGGTGTGCAGGAAGGGAACAAACTGCGGCCGGGTAAGGTACCATGGCGCAGACATCGGACGGCGGAATGAGCGTGACCATCCAAGTGGCCGGGAAGACCGACGTGGGCTGCGTGCGCACCAACAACGAGGACAACTTCGGCTACGACACGCGCCACGGCGTCTTCGTGGTCTGCGACGGCATGGGAGGCATGGCGGCGGGGGAAGTGGCCAGCAAGATGGGCGTGGACACGGTGCTCGACTACTTCCGCAAGGCGGCGCAGAACGGCAGCTTCCCGGAGATCGGCAAGAAGGCCGAAGACCTTTCCCAGATGGCCAACGCCCTGGGCAGTTCCATCCACCTGGCCAACAGCATGATCCACGAAGCGTCGTCCACCGACTCCAGCCGCTCCGGCATGGGCTCGACCATCGTGGGGGCCTATGTTAGGGACAAGTTCCTGTCCATCGGCCACGTGGGCGACAGCCGCATCTACCGCATCCGCAAGGGCTCGATCGAGCAGCTCACCGAAGACCATTCCCTGGTGATGGAGCAGGTGCGGCGGGGCTTGATTTCCCTGGAAGAGGCCGACCGCTCGGACATGCAGAACATCATCATCCGCGCCCTGGGTTCGGAGGACACGGTGGAACCCGACCTGGAAGACCTGGTGCTGGAGCTGGGGGACATCCTCCTGCTGGCCAGCGATGGGCTCACCAAGCATGTGAAGAAGGAGCGCATTCTGGAAATCGTCCAGGCCTCGCGTTCCATCGACCAGGCGGTGGACAACCTGATTAACGCCGCCAAGCAGGGCGGCGGCAACGACAACATTACCTGCGTGATGGTGCGCGCGGTGGAGCTACCCTGGTATCGCAAGCTGTTCGGCGGCAACCGGGACTCCTGGCAAAGCTCCACCGGGGCAGGGGAACAGGCTTAACGGTTCGGCGTGGGGAGGCGTTCATGGCTAAGCTGCACTTGGTCTTCGAGAGCAAAGAGCTCAAGGAATTCACCATCACCCAGTCGGGCGTGGCCACCATCGGCCGCCTGCCCGACAACCTGATTCACATCGACAACCTGGCCGTATCCGGCCACCACGCGCGCATTTTCTATGACGGCGACCACTACGTGGTCGAAGACTTCGGCAGCACCAACGGCACCTTCGTCAACAAGCAGCGCATCACCGGCAAGATGGACCTGAACGACGGCGACGAGGTCACTGTGGGCAAGCACACCGTCCGCTTCAAGGACGAGTGGCACGAGGACGAAGAAGCCGCCCCCAAGACCGCCCAGATCACCGGGCCGTCGGTGCCCAAGCTGGAAGCCACGGTGATGTTCGACGCCAAGAAGGCCCGGGAGATGATGTCCGCCGCAGTCGCCGCCAAAGCCGGTGGCGCCGCACCGCCACCTTCCGCCCCTGGAGCTACCGGCGCTGCTGCCGGCGCCGCTACGCCCTCGCCCTCGGCGGCTGCGCCCAGCCGGCCCACCGCCGCACCCGCACCTCCGCCTCCTCCTCCGGTCGCGGAGCGCATTGGCGTGCTCACCGTCCTGGCGGGCAAGTCCGACCAGCAACAGTACCGCCTCACCAGCAAGCTCACGGTGATCGGAAAATCACCCAATGCGTCCATTCGGCTCAAGGGCTGGTTTGCGCCTCAAGTAGGGGCCACCATCACCAAACGCGACCAGAGATACATCATCTCGCCGGGCGAGAAGAAGGTGATGGTGGACGGGCAGCAGATTTCCGGTCAGAAGGAGCTGAGCGAGGGCTCCACCGTCGACGTCGCCGGACTCAAGATGAGCTTCGACTTCGAGTAGCAGGTGTAGGCCGCGTGGACGCTCCGTTCGAGCCAAGCCGGCTCCCCTCCGCCGGCTCACCGCCGGCGGCCGACCGCCGCCGCTGTCGTACACTATCTCCACATGCGAAAGCTCTCCCTGCGCTTCCTGCTCGCCGTCGCTCTGCTGTCTTCCACCTTTGTTTTTGGCTCCGCCTACGATGCCCGCCCGAAACTGATTGTGATCTTTGTGGTGGACCAGTTCCGCCCCGACTTCCTGGAGCGCAACCGCGCAAGCCTCGGGCAAGACGGCTTTGCGCTCTTCCTCGACCGCGGGGCCTCCTTCGCCGACTGCCGCTACGACTACGCTGCGACCCACACCGGGCCGGGGTACGCCACGCTGCTCACTGGAGCTTATGTGGACGGCCACGGCATCCTGGGGAACGCGTGGTTCGACCCGGCCGGCAAGCGCCGCATCCTGGCCGAGAGCGATGATTCCACGCGCCTGCTGGGCGTGACCGAGAAGAAGTCCGGGGGCTCGCCCCGCCGCCTCCTGGCCACCACCCTGGGCGACGAGCTCAAGCTGGCCACCGGCGGCAAGGCGCGGGTGTATTCGGTTTCGCTGAAGCCGCGCGCCGCCATCCTCCAGGGAGGCCACGCCGCCGATGCCGCCTTCTGGATCAACCCGGCCGATGGCGCCTGGCTCTCTTCTTCCTACTACATGAACCTGCTGCCCGGCTGGGTGGAGGACTTCAACCGCGGCGGCCGCGCCGCCAAGTATTGGGACCTGGACTGGAAAGACGCTTCGGGCAACTTGCTGGCCACCACCAAACCGCGCGCCCAGGGAGATTTTTACCACATCGTCGGCGGCACTCCCTACGGCACCGACTACCAGCTTGAGTTCGTGCGCGAGCTGATCGCGCGGGAGAAGCTGGGTACCGGGCCGGCCACCGACCTGCTGATCATCGGCCTCTCCGCCACCGACGTCCTGGGGCACGAGGTGGCCCACGACTCGCCCCGCATGAACGCCATGGTGCAGAGGCTCGACCGCCAGCTTGCCGAGTTCTTCGGGTTCCTGGGCCGCCAGATCGGCCTGGCCAACGTGTGGATGGCGCTCAGTGCTGACCACGGTATTGCGCCGCTTCCGGAAAATGCGAACAAGCTGCGACTCCCCGGCGAGCATTTCGACGCGGGGAAACTGCGCCGGCAGCTCAACGCGCAGCTTGCGGAAAAGCTTTCGCCGGGCAAGCCGCGCGAGTACCTCGCGTCGCTCGACTGGCCGGTGGCCTACCTCTCTGCCGACGCCTTCACGGCCGCCGGGCTGAAGCAGGCGGATGCCGAGCGCGCCGTGGGCGAACTGCTGGTCGAGAGCGGCCGCTGGCGCAGCTTCTACACCCGCTCTCAGATCGAGAGCGGCGAACTCCCGCCCGATGCCAGGGCGCGCCGCTACGCACACAGCACGTCGCCGCGCGGCGGATGGCACGTGCTGGGCGTGCCCGCTCTCTTCGACGTAGCGCAGACCGAGGGCACCGACCACCACTCGCCTTACACCTACGACACCCACGTCCCTCTGGCCTTCTTCGGACTTCCCTTCCGGCCCGGTAAGTACTACACCGCGACCCAGCCCGTGGACATGGTTTCAACGCTGGCCGCGCTGCTGGGCATCACGCCGCCGTCGCACAGCGTGGGACGCGTGCTCGACGAAGCGCTGGCCCCGGGCGCGGAGGCTCCGTCCCCGGAGGCCAGAAGATGAGCGGCCCGGCAGCTCCGCAGCCATCGCCACTCGCCCAGCCGCCTGACCTGAGCGTCACCGTGGCCGGAGTCCGGCTGAAGAACCCGGTCATGGCCGCCAGCGGGACTTTCGGCTACGGCATCGAGTTCGAAGACATCGTCACCCTGTCGCGGCTGGGCGGGTTCGTGGTGAAAGGCTTGTCGCGCGAGCCCATGGCCGGCAATCCGCCGCCGCGCATTTTTGAGAGCGCGGCCGGCATGCTCAACTCCATCGGCCTGCAGAACATAGGCGCGCGCGCCTTCGTCGAAGAAAAACTCCCGCTGCTGCGCAAGAAGAAGGACATCGTGGTGCTGGCCAACGTCTTCGGCTACACCGTCGAGGACTACGAAACCTGCATTCGCATCCTGAACGAGGGGGAAGGCATCGCGGCTTACGAGCTGAACGTTTCGTGTCCCAACACCAAACGCGGCGGCATCAGCTTCGGTTCTGATCCGGTCCTGCTTGAGGAGGTGGTAGCGGCGGCGAAGTGCGCGGCCACGCGGCCGCTCATCGTGAAGCTCTCGCCCAACGTCACCAGCATCCCGCAGATGGCGCACGCCGCGGCCAACGCCGGCGCCGACGCACTCTCCCTGGTCAACACCTTCGTGGCCATGGCGATTGATTCGGAAACCCGCCGCC
>CAZXVY010000188.1:0-5507 GCA_964644115.1 uncultured Terriglobales bacterium | reverse complement strand
ATTTTTCAACATACCATAGGCGAACAGGGCTATCAACGCGTAACGCATCAGGAAGCGGAGGGCAACACCCCATCCCGACGCGCGCGCGCCGCTCCCGCTCATCCCTTCGACGAAGGCAGCGGTAATCTGCTTGAGCCACAGCAGGTTCACCGCGGCCACGGCGGAGCCGAGGGCGAAGCCCAGCAGGAACTCGGCGCCGCGCCACTGCCACAGGATCACGGCCGCGAGCAGGAAGGCCGCGCCCATGAAGCGCGGAATGCGCGCTTCGGCTTGCGCGTAGAAGGTCTCGGCGCTCATGCTTCATCCTTCAGGCGGAGTGCGCCGCGCACCAGCTCCGTGAATCCGGCGATGATCCCCAAAAACAAGCCGACTCGGTTGATCCAGGTGGTCCCCAGCCACGAGTCCAGGGCCGCGCCCAGCAGCCAGCCCACCACGGTGCCGGCGGGCAGTGCGAAGGCCAGATGGCTGTAGCGCGCTACCTGGGCCCAGTTGTTTTTCCCTCCCGGCTTCGAGGGATCGCCGGCCGCAGTGGGACGCGGGGCTTCCATACCATCCACGATACAGGATGGCGATACAGGGTGTGGAAGGCAGCATCCCGGTTCAGCGCAACAACCCGGCCAGCGCGGTGCCCTGCCCTCCGCGCACCGACCAGTCCACCGCGCGGATGAAGAATTCCGGGAAGAGGCCGATGCCCACCGTGGCCGCGCCGGTGATGGCCAGCGTCAAGCCGACGCCGGGCGCCAGGCGCAGCGGCGTGGGGTCGGAGGCTTCGCGCATGAACATGGCGTTGGCAATGCGCAGATAGTAGTAGAGCGAAACCGCCACGTACACCACCGCCAGCGTGGCCAGCGCGTAATGTCCGGTCTCGATCAGCGCCAGGAAGATGAAGTACTTTCCATAAAAACCGGCCAGCGGCGGAATCCCCGCCAGCGACAGCAGGAAAATCCACATGAGCACGGCGGCATAGGGTGCGCGGAAATAGAGTCCGGCAATGTCGTCAATGGTGTCGCCGATAATGTCCTGGCGGCGCAGCGCGGTGATCACCGCGAACGCTCCCAGGTTCATGAAGGTGTAGACCAGCAGGTAAATCAGGATGCCCTTGATGCCGGTGGCGCTGGAGTGGGTGGCGTCGCCCGCCACCAGCCCGAGAATCATGTAGCCCACGTGCGCGATCGAGGAGTAGGCCAGCAGACGCTTCAGGTTGCTCTGGGTGATGGCCGCCAGGTTGCCTACGGTCATGGTGGCAATGGCCACTGCCACCAGCAGCGGCAGGTAGAGGGGGCGCAGCGGCTCGAGGCCAAAGAGGAAGATCCGCAGCAGCAGCGCCCAGGCCGCCGCCTTCACCGTCACCGACATGAATCCGGTAATGGTGGTGGGCGCTCCTTCGTAGGCGTCGGGCGCCCACTGATGGAAGGGCACGGCGGCGATCTTGAACAGCAGTCCCGTGGCGGTGGTGAGCAGCGCCAGGATCAGCAGCGGACGGGAAGCAGGGTTGGCGTAGTGTCGCGCCAGAGCGAAGGTAATGTCGCCCAGGTTGGTGCTGCCGGAGAGTCCGTAAAGCAGCGACAACCCGTAGGCGAAGATGCCGGAAGAAAACGCGCCCAGCAGCAGGTACTTCAGCGCCGCCTCGTTGGAGCGCTGGTCGCGGCGCAGGAACCCGACCAGAACATAGGTGGAGAGCGCCATCAGCTCCAGGCTGATGAACAGCACCACCAGGTCGAAGCCCAGGATCATTCCCATCATCCCGACCACGGAGAACAGGATCAGCGCGTAATACTCGCCCTTGTTCTCGTGCTCGATCTCCAGGTAGCGGATGGACATGAGGATGGAGAGCGCGGCGCCGGCCAGGAACAGGTACAGGAAAAAGATGGCGAAGCGGTCCAGGATCACCGAGCCGCCAAAACCCATCAGCACGTCCAGCGCCGGGCGTCCCGGCCCGGGAGCAAAAGCGGCCTGCACCTTAAAGACGGCCAGCGCGGAGAACAGCAGGCCGGTGAGCGCCGTCCAGGCGTTGGCGATTTTCCACTCCCGCGGCAACAGCAGATCAATGATCAGGATGCCCAGCCCGAACAGCGTCAGCAACAGCATGGGCAGCGCCAGCGCGTAGTCCGTGCCGCTGAAGTATTGGCTGAAGGAGGCCGACACTAGCGGTTGCCCTCCGCCAGCGCTGGGCTCGCAGCCGCCGGCGTTGCCGCGGGCGCCTGCGCCTCGCGCGGCAAGGCGGGCGGCGCAATGGGATAGTCGGGCCGCACGGTCCGCACAATCTTGTTCACCGGCGGCGCCAAGATCTCAAAGAACGGCTTGGGATAGATGCCGATCCAGAAGGCCAGCACCACCAGCGGGGCGAAGGTGACAATCTCGCGCGGCGAAAGGTCGGGCAGGTTCTGGTTCTTGGGATTGCTCACCGGCCCGAAAAACACGCGCTGGTACAGCCACAGCAGGTAGGCCGCGCCCAGCACCACCCCGAGTGCGCCCCAGGCTGCCCACACTTTGTTTTCCATGTACGCGCCCTGCAGGATGGTGAACTCGCCGATGAACCCGTTCAGCAGCGGCAGTCCCAGCGACGACATGAACATGATCAGCGTGATGGTGGCGTACCAGGGCATCACGCTGGAGATTCCGCCGTACTCGGAAATCTCGCGCGTGTGCCGCCGCTCGTAGAGCACGCCCACGATCAGAAACAGCGCCCCGGTGGAGATGCCGTGGTTGATCTGCTGCAGGATGGACCCGCTCAGCCCCAGCGGGTTCAGGGCAAAGATGCCCAGGGTGCAGAACCCCAGGTGGCTCACCGAGGAGTAGGCCACCAGCTTCTTCATGTCCTTCTGCATCAGCGAAACCAGCGCCCCGTAGATGATGGCAAACAGCGAGAGCCCGATCATCCAGCCGCGGACCTGCGTATCCATGCTCACCGCCGGAAACAGCGGCAGCGAGAAGCGCACCAGGCCGTAGGTCCCCATCTTCAGCAGCACGCCCGCCAGGATCACCGAGCCCGCCGTGGGCGCTTCCACGTGCGCATCCGGCAGCCAGGTGTGGAAGGGGAACATGGGCACCTTGATGGCGAAGGCCACGAAGAACGCCAGGAAGAGCATCAGCGGGGCGCTGTAGCCCAGAATGGTTGCCTCCGCCGGGATCTGCGGCGCGGTGCGGTAAAGCGCCTCGATGCTGAAGGTGTACTCGCCCGTGGTCTGGAAGTTGTAGAAATACAGGTACAGGATGCCCAGCAGCATGAGCACCGATCCCACCAGCGTGTACAGGAAGAACTTGATGGCGGCGTACAGCTTGCGCGGCCCTCCCCAGATGCCGATCAGCAGGTACATGGGCACCAGCATCACTTCCCAGAAAACGTAGAACAGGAAGAAGTCCAGCGAGACGAACACGCCCAGCATTCCCGTCTGCAGCACCAGGAACCATACGTAGTATTCCTTCACCCGCTCTTCAATCGCCGTCCACGACGACAGGATGGAAAGGAAACCCAGCAGCGTGGTCAGCATGACCAGCAGGAAGGAGATGCCGTCCATACCCACGAGGTAGCTGGCGCCAATGGAAGGGATCCAGTTGTTGGCCGTGCCTTCCACGAACTTGAAGGCGGCGTCTTCCTTCACCGCCCAGAACCAGGGCACCAGCGGCACCGACACCAGAAATCCGGCGAAGGCGAAAATGTTGGCCAGCCAGCGGATGGCGTTCTTGTTCGACCCGGGCACAAACAGCAGCACCAGCGCGCCCGCCAGCGGCGTGAACAACACGATGGAAAGAATGTGGTTGTAGAAAAAGCCGTCCATGTTTCGCCTCACGTAGCCCGGTCCCGCTCTGCGGGACCGGGCTTCCGCACATTGTGGCGCGGCCGTCCTCGGTCGCGCTTCCGCGCTTCATGTGGCGCGGCCGTCCTCGGCCGCGCTTGATTACGTCATCTGCTCACGAAATAGAAAACAAATCCTGTAAGGCCGGCTACCATCACCAGCGCGTACCACTGCACCAGGCCCCATTGCACCAGCCGCACCGGATAGGACGACACGCGGGTGACCATGGCGATGCCGTTCACCAGCAGGCCGTCCACAATCCACGTGTCCCACCACATGGAGATTTTGGCCGAGAGACGCGTGAGCCAGCCCGCGCCGTTCACCCCGCCGTCAATCACCCCGGCGTCAAACTTGCACATGGCGTCGCCCACGCCCATCGCTCCCAGGCGCGCCGAACCCAGCTTGCGCCGGCCGGTGAACAGCATGTCGTAGAGTTCGTCCACCCAGTACTTGTTGAAGAGCGCGTTGTACACCGGCGGAGCTGTGGCGGCGATGGGTTCCTGGTAGTCCTTGCCGGCATTTCCGTAGGCGCGGCGCGCCAAGAACCAGCCCGCTGCCGCGGCGCCCACGGACAGCGCCATCAGCAGGTACTCGATGGGATCCTGATGCACCGCCGCTTCTGCTCCGGCATGCGCCGTCGCGCCCGCCTTTTCAAACACCGGCGCCAGGAAGTGCTCGAAGCGGTTGCTCCCGCCCAGCGCCGCCGGCACGCCCAGCAGGCCAGCGGTGGCGGAGAAGAATGCCAGAATCATCAGCGGCACGGTCATGGTCTTGGGTGACTCGTGGACGTGGTGCTCCACCTCGTGCGACATGCGCGACGGGCTCCAGAAGGTCAGATACACCAGGCGGAACATGTAGAACGCGGTCATCAGCGCGGTCACGAACGCCAGCACCCACAACACGCGAAACGCGCCGCCGTGCGACGACCAGGTGAGCCACAGAATTTCGTCTTTGGAGAAGAACCCGGCCAGCGGCGGCACTCCCGCGATGGCCAGCGTGGCCACCAGCATGGTCTTGTAGGTCGCCGGGATCTTGTCCGAGAGCGCGCCCATGTGGCGCAGGTCCTGCTCGCCGGAGAGCGCGTGGATCACCGAGCCCGCGCCCAGGAAGAGCAGCGCCTTGAAGAAGGAATGCGTGAAAACGTGAAACACGCCGGCGGCAAACGCTCCCACGCCCAGCGCCAGGAACATGTACCCAAGCTGCGACACGGTGGAGTAGGCCAGCACGCGCTTGATGTCGTTCTGCACCAGGGCGATGGAGGCTGCGAAGATGGCGGTGAGCGCGCCCACAATGGCCACCACTTTCATCGAATCGGGCGCCAGATGGAACAGCGCGTTGGAGCGAGCCACCATGTACACGCCCGCCGTCACCATGGTGGCCGCGTGGATGAGCGCTGAAACCGGCGTGGGGCCCTCCATGGCATCCGGCAGCCAGGTGTAAAGCGGCAACTGCGCCGACTTGCCGCACGCTCCCACAAACAGCAGCAGCGTGGCCAGCGTGATCACCGGGTCGCTGGTAACGCCGCTCTTCGCCATCTCGTGAGCGATCTCGTTGACCTTGGTGTACTGCACCGACCCGAAGTAGAAGGCGATGGTGAACATTCCCAGGAGGAAGCCCGCATCGCCGATGCGGTTCACAAGGAACGCCTTGTTGGCGGCGGTGGTGGCCGAGTGGCGCTCGTAGTAGAAGCCGATCAGCAGGTACGAGCAC
>CAZXVY010000187.1:0-5551 GCA_964644115.1 uncultured Terriglobales bacterium | reverse complement strand
CGAATTCCAGGTTCTCCGCTTCCAGGACGTCGAAGGCGGGCTCGGGGAAAGGGACGCGGTGCGATGCGCCGCTGCGCGCGTCCGCGACCCGCAGTTGCGGCAGGCCGTTCTCCCGCTCGCGCAGCACGTAGAAATCACGGAAGAAGAACATGTCGGCCAGCATGACCTCGGGCCGGTGGGGAATTACTTCCTTCCAATTGGCGCGGCGCGGATCGGCGGCCGGGGCCGATAGCAGCGCGAAGTTGCGGCCGCCGGAGTTGCTGCGGATGTAGAAGCTCTCGCCGTGATGGTCGAGGTAGTACTCGTGGCCCGCCTGCCGGGGCTCGATGAGCTTCCAGTCGGCCAGCGGGCGATCCGCCGCAAGATAGCGGACTTCGGACGTGGTGAGGCTGGAGGAAGTCAGGAAAACATACGCCTTGGAACGCGAGCGGTTGACCCCCAGGCTGAACATCTCGTCCTTCTCTTCGTAGAGCAGCTCATCCTTGCCTGCGCCCGGGCCCGCCCCCAGGCGGTACCGGTAGAGCCGGTAGGGCCGCTTGGCCGCGTCCTTGGTGGTGTAAAACAGCGTCTGATTGTCGGCAGCCCAGGCCACCGTGTCCACGTCCTCGGCACGGTCGGGCAGGAGCTGGCCGGTGCGCAGGTCCTTCACGAACAGCGTGTAAACGCGGAAGCCGGTGGTGTCGGTGGAGTAGGCCAGCCGATGGCCGTCGTCGCTCACCGCCAACACCTCCAGGCCCAGGAACTCCTTGCCCGCGGCAAGTTGGTTCAGGTCGAGGATGACTTCTTCCTTGCCGACTCCTGTCTTGCCCTCGAGGCTGCCCTGCCTCCGGCAGTGGATGGGATACTGCTTTCCCTCCTCGGTGCGCGAGTAATAGAAGTAGGCGCCTTTGCGATAAGGGACGCTGAGGTCGGTTTCCTGGATGCGCGCCACCATCTCCTTGTAGAGCGCTTGCTGGAAGGCCTCGGTGGGCTTCATGACGGCGTCGGCGTAGGCGTTCTCGGCCTGGAGATACGCGGTGACCTCGGGATTGGTCTTCTCCCGCAGCCAGAAGTAGTCGTCCACCCGCTTGTCTCCGTGGACAATGTCCACCTTGGGCACCTTGCGGGCCTCCGGCGGCCAGGAGAGAGCGCGGTCCTCCGCGGAAGCGCTGCGGTTGAAGGAGAGAGTGGTCATGATGAGAGCAAGAACGAGCGCACAGAATCGGCTTGATGTTGGCATCTCGAGTCGGGTCCTTTGTGCAAGCGGGTATTCGCAGCAATGACGGCCATCCTTTAGCAGTATAGGGGTGCGGCGCCCATTCCGAAAAGCCGACCCGAAGAGCAGGCCAGAGCGACCTCCAGTTTGGGCGCGTCTTGCCAAACTCTAGTCCGGCTCTGGCAGATTCGCGGCCTTGAGGTAGAATGCACGCCTCGCCGTGAGCACAAGCCTCAACTTCATCGTGACGGAGCACGCCGTGAAACCCACTCGATTGGCTGTGTTGTTGTTCGCCGGCTGCGCGCTGCCGGCTGCCGGACAGAGCGCTGAGCAGCGGGCCGTCCAGGCCGCTGAGGCCCTGCGTCCCAAGCTGGTGGAGACGCGGCGCGACTTCGCGGTGCATCCCGAACTCTCCAACCGCGAGGAGCGCACCGCGCGCGTGCTGGCGGAGCGGCTGCGCGCCCTGGGATTCACCGACATCAAGACCGGAGTGGCGCGCCACGGCGTGGTAGCGCTGCTCAAGGGAGGCCGTCCCGGCCCGGTCATCGCCCTGCGCGCCGACATGGACGGCCTGCCCGTGCAGGACGTGAACAACACACCCTACAAGTCGCAGAATGCGGGCGTAAAGCACGCTTGCGGGCACGACTCCCACATGGCCATCCAGCTGGGCGTGGCCGAGATCCTGAGCGGCATGCGCGCCGAAATTCCCGGCACCGTCAAGTTCATCTTCCAGCCCGCGGAGGAAGGCCCGCCTCATGGCGAAGAGGGCGGCGCCGAACTCATGGTGAAGGAACACGTGCTCGAAGACCCCAAGCCGGAAGCCATTTTCGGCATCCACGTCCTCTCCACCATTGACGTGGGACTGATTGGCTACAACTCCGGGCCAGCGCTGGCGTCGTCGGACGAGTTCGTCCTCACCATCCGGGGCAAGCAGGTGCACGCCGCGTATCCGCACTTGGGCGTGGACCCGGTGCTGGTGGCGGCCGAGGCCATCCAGGCGCTGCAGACCATCCGGCGCAGGATCATCGCCACCGAGCCGCTGGTGATTTCCGTGGGCAGCATCCACGGCGGCAACCGTTCCAACATCATCCCCGGCGAAGTGGTTCTTAATGGCACAGTGCGCACTCACAACGACGAAGACGTGCGCAAGCGCATCCCCGTCCTGATGCGCGAGGTGCTCGACGGCGTCACCCGCGCCCACGGCGCCAGCTACGACCTGGATTACCGATGGGGCAATCCCGTCACCTACAACGATCCCCGCCTGGTGGCCGAAATGCTCCCCGCCATCCGCCGGGTGATGGGAGACAGCAAGGTGATTTCTCCGCCACCGCAGATGGGCGCGGAGGATTTTGCCTTCTTCGCCAAAGAAGTTCCGTCGTTTTTCTATTTCGTGGGAGTGCGCAACGCGGAGAAGGGGATCACCGCCGCCCACCACACTCCGGACTTCGATCTCGACGAAGACGGCCTGGTGATAGGGACCAAAGTCATGGCCAGCATGGTGCTGGATTATCTGGAGCGGCACGCGGCGAAGTAGTTTGTTTCAACGCAGAGCACACCGAGATCGCAAAGAGAAGCAAGTAAGGTTGTAGGTTGTCCAGCGACTCCCAGCGCCAAAGCGCGGGCGAGCCGCCCGCTTCCACACGGTCCTACTCGTACCGCAGCGCTTCCACCGGGTCCAACCGCGCCGCGCGCACCGCGGGATAGATTCCGAAGAACAAGCCCACGCTGGCGGAAGTGGCCACCCCCAGCACGACGGCCCACATGGGCACCACCGAGGGCACCGAGGGCGCGAGCGCGCCGATCAGGGCGCTGGCCCCCACCCCGAACAGCACTCCGAGCACGCCACCCACGGCGGTCAAGGTCATGGCTTCGGTTAGAAACTGGTAGATGATGTCGCGCTGGCGGGCGCCTAGGGCCTTGCGCACCCCGATTTCGCGCGTCCGCTCGGTCACCGACATGAGCATGATGTTCATTACGCCCACCCCGCCCACCAGCAGCCCGATGGAACTGACCACCACGGTGACCAGGGCGATGACGCCCGTGATCTGGCGGAACTGGGTAGCGATTTCCTCGGCGCTGGAGACGCTGAAGTTTTCCGGCTGGTCAAAGCCGATACGGCGGCGCCGCCGCAGCAGTTCGCGCACCTGGTCCTCGGCGGCCGCTTTCTGCCCGGCATAAGGCAGCACGCCGATAAAGTGCTCATCGTCGGCCGGGTGGTGCTTGCGATAGGCGCCGTAAGGGACGAGGGCTACCTTGTCGGCGGCATCATTGCGCAGGAACTGTCCCTTGCGTTTGGCGATGACGCCCACCACCTGGTAGGAGATTCCCGAGACCAGAATGGTTTTGCCGATGGGATCCTCGACGGGAAACAGGGCCTCGGCCAGGTCGTGGCCGATCACCACCACGTCGGCGCGATGCACGTCCTCGGAGTCGGTGAAGAAGCGGCCTTTCTCCACCGTGGCGTTGAACACCTGCTCGTAGGAGGCCAGGGTGCCGCGCTGGATGACGTCGTACACCTCCTGGCCGCGGTAGCGGGCAATCTGGCGTCCCGGGCCCTGAGCGCCAATGCGGGGCAGGATTTGCACGGCCACATCCTTCACCGCGGAGCAGGTCTCCTCGATGGCCAAGGCATCCTCCAGGGTCAGCGGCTTGCGCATGCGCTCCTCCGAGGACAGCCGTCCGGCGCGGAAGCCGGGCGCAAACTTGAAGACGAACAGGGTGTCGGAGCCAAAGTCGTCGAGGAAGACCCGGATGTCGCGGTCCAGTCCCACCAGGATGGAAGCCACGGTAATCAGCGCGGTGATGCCGATCACGATGCCCAGCACGGTGAGCGCCGAGCGCAGCTTGTGCTCGCGCACCGTGTTCAGGGCCATCCGCGAATTCTCACCCAAGGCTATGCGCACGTCACACCTCGAAGCGCAGCGCCTCGATGGGATCCAGCTTCGAGGCTTTGTGCGCGGGATAAATGCCGAAGAACAGGCCCACCGCGGTGGAGACTGCGAGCGCGATGATGACCGCCAGCATAGGCACGGCCATGGGGACGGGAGTGGTGGCACCCACCACCAGGGCCAGCAGCCAGGCCACGGTAACGCCCAGCAGCCCGCCGAAACCCGACATCACCGACGCCTCCACCAGGAATTGCAGGAGGATGTCCCGGCGACGCGCCCCCAGCGACTTGCGGATGCCGATCTCGCGGGTGCGCTCGGTGACGCTGGCCAGCATGACGTTCATGATGACCACCCCGCCGATCACCAGGAAGACGGAAACCACACCCACCATGCTGGCGGCGATGACGCTGGTGAGCTGCTTCCAAAGGTCGAGCAGCGTGGCCGAGGCCAGGACGCCGAAGTTGTCCTCCTCATCGGGCGCCAGGTGGCGGCGGGCGCGCATAAGGGAGCGCGCTTCGTCCTCCGTGCGCGCCATCCACTCCGCGCCCCGCGCCTGCACGTTGATGGAGAGGCTGCGATGGAGGCCGTACACCTTCATCCAGCTGCGAATGGGGAGGTACACGAAGGCGTCCTGCGACTGCCCCAGGGCGCTGCCCAGGGGCTTGGCCACGCCCACCACCTCGTAGGAACGGCCATCCACCTGGATGGTCTTGCCCATGGGGTCGCTGTTGGGAAAGAGGCGCTGTGCCACCTCCGAACCGATGAAAGTCACACTGGAGTGATGGTCGTTGTCGGCGTCGGTGATGTAACGGCCGGTAGCCGGTTCTTCCACGTCCATGTCGCCGATGTTGGCGGTGACCCCGCGGATGTCTATGTCCTCCAGGGTTTCCCCGGAACTCTTCACCACCCCCTGCTTGCGCACCTCCACCCCCACCGCCTTGGGAAACTTCAGATTGTCGCGCAGGGCTTCGTAGTCCTCCCAGGTGATGTTCTTGTTGCGCCGCTGAGCTTTCACAAAATCGGCGGCGTTGGTGATCAGGCCGAAGCGGTTGATCAGGAAAACGTTCGAGCCCAGGTTGGCCACCCGGTCGGCGATGTAGCGGTTGGTGCCCTCAATCAGCGACACCACCAGGATCAGCGTGGACACCGAGAGGATCACGCCCAGCAGCATCAGGAAGGAGCGCAGCTTGTGGGCGCGCATGGTCTGCAGCGCCACCACCACCGGCTCCCTCAGGCTCAGGCCTTTTCGCATGGAAGTGGAATAGGACAGGGTACGAAAGCGCTCACCCTGCGGTTCCGAGCAGAATCATACCGCGTCCGGGGAGCCCGGAAGGCCGGAACTGCCGGGTTGTGGGACGAACTGGTTCCCACTCGGGCCGAATCGCCCGCAAGCCAAAGGGCCCGCTTCCTGGTTTCCTGGGGAGTACGCTGGCTTATGCTCGAAATTTTTCTGCCCAGCGGATGCGTC
>CAZXVY010000186.1:0-5581 GCA_964644115.1 uncultured Terriglobales bacterium | reverse complement strand
CTGGCCCAGTCCGCGGCCGCGGCCTCCGGCTTCCACGCCGATCAGTCGCACCTTGCGATCGCCGAGAAAGCGATGGAAGATGCCGATGGCGTTCGAGCCTCCGCCCACGCAGGCGATCACCGCCGCGGGCAAGCGTCCCTCGGCCTTCAGAATTTGCGCGCGCGCTTCCTTGCCGATCACCGACTGGAAGTCGCGCACCATTTCCGGATAAGGATGCGCGCCCAGCACGCTGCCCAGCAGGTAGTGCGTGGAGCGCACGTTGGTCACCCAGTCGCGCATGGCTTCGTTGATGGCGTCCTTCAGGGTGCGCGAGCCGGCGGAGACGCCGCGCACTTCGGCTCCCAGCAGCCGCATACGAAACACGTTAAGTTCCTGGCGGCGCATGTCGTCGGTTCCCATGTAGACCACGCACTCGAAGCCGAAGAGCGCGCACACGGTGGCGGTGGCCACGCCGTGCTGCCCGGCGCCGGTCTCGGCCACGATGCGCCGCTTGCCCATGCGTTCGACCAGCAGCGCCTGTCCCAGGCAGTTGTTGATCTTGTGCGCGCCCGTGTGCAGCAGGTCCTCGCGCTTCAGGTAAACGCGCGCGCCGCCCAGTTGCCGGCTCAGCCGCCGGGCGAAGAACAGCGGCGTAGGACGGCCGGCGTAGCTGCGCAGCAGATGATCGAGCCGCTGGTGGAAACTGCGATCGCGCTGCGCCTCGCGGTAAACGCGCTCCAGTTCCTCCAGCGCCGCCATCAGGGTTTCAGGGACGTAGCGTCCGCCATAAGGGCCGAAGCGTCCGGCTCGGGGTCTCGCTCTCGGGCTCACAGGCGCGATTGCTCCTTGTCCGCCTGGCGGACCGCAGCAACGAACGCGCGGACCTTTTCCGGATCTTTCTTTCCCGGTTCGCGCTCCACGCCGGAAACTACGTCCACGCCCCAGGGGCGCAGCAAGTGGATGCCGGAACCGACGCTTGCGGGATCCAAGCCTCCCGCAAGGATCAGCTTCGCGCTCAGCGCCAGGCGCGGGGCTGCGGTGGAAGCAAGCTGCCGGTCGAACGACTGTCCGGTCCCGCCGCGGGCCGCCGGAGAGTGGGTGTCCAGCAGCAGCGCGTCCACAGTCTTCTCCTGCCCCGTAAACTGTTCCGCGTTCACTTCGAAGCCCGCACGAATCGGGATCGCCTTGATGATGCGGCAGGTTCGCCGCGTGCCCTCCCACGGGAAAAGCTGGCGCGCGAAGTCCGGAGTTTCATCGCCGTGAAGCTGCACCGCCGTGAGTCCGGCCTGGGCAACAATGGCGCGGATGCGCTCCGCCGGCTCGTTGACAAACACGCCCACCTTCTGCACATTCGCGGGAAGTTCGGCGATGATTTGCTGCGCCGTCTCGGGCGTCACCCGCCGCGGGCTTTCCGCGAACACGAAGCCCAGCGCGTCAGCGCCAGCGTCCACGGCCAAGCGCGCGTCTTCGAGGCTGGTAGTTCCGCAGATTTTCACCCAAGTCATAGAGGCAGTTGCCAGTGGTTAAGTTGTTCGTTGGTAATCGTCAGCAAGCCGGCCGCACCTTGGCCGCAATGCCCGGCAATCCTGCCTTGACTTCGGCCAGCAACTGCTTCAGGGCAGCGCCCGGAGAGTCAGCCTGCATCAACCATTCGCCGATCAGGAACGCCTGGTATCCGGCATCGCGCAGGCGATGGATGTCGTCGGCGGCGCGGATGCCGCTCTCCGCCACGCGGAAAACTCCCGCGGGAATCAGCGGGCCGAGGCGCAGCGCCGTCCCCAGGTCCACCTGGAAGGTGCGCAAGTCGCGGCTGTTCACGCCGATGATCCGGCAGTCGGCATCAAGCGCGCGGCCCAGCTCGGATTCATCATGCACCTCGCACAGCACGTCCAACTCCAGTTCGCGGGCGCGCCGGGCCAGCGCTGGGAGTTCCGCTGCCGCCAGCGCAGCCACGATCAGCAGCACCGCGTCGGCACGATGCGCGCGCGCTTCCAGGAGCTGGAACTCGTCCACGATGAAGTCTTTGCGCAAACAGGGCAGATCGCTGGCAATCGAGGCTTCGCCCAGGTGCAGCAGCGAACCGTGGAAGAATTCCTCTTCGGTGAGCACAGAAAGCGCCGCCGCGCCCGCCTTGGCAAGCTGTTGCGCCAGCCCTCCCACGGGAAACGCTCCCCGGATCACACCCCGCGACGGGGATGCGCGCTTCAGCTCAGCGATCACCGCCACGCCACGTGCCGCGGCCTGTTCCAGCGCGCGGCGGAAACCTCGCACCCGATGCTCGCGCGCCTTGCGTTCCAGCGCCACTGCGTCTACCGACCGCCGGGCGTCGGCCACGCGCGCGCGCGTGCGGGCCACGATCTGGTCCAGGGTCACGTACATGGAGGTACGAGTATAGAACGGTCCCTCGCAGGAGAACGTCGCACCAGCAGGAAGAGGGCTAGTCCTTGACGTGACCGCGTTCCTGCCCTAGCGTAACTGTGCGGCAGGTTGGCCGCAGTCCCTGATGAAACTAGCCAAGCGCAGCCCGGCCCGCAAGCCCGAGCCCGGCTCCTCGCACACCTTTTCCGTGATGCTCGAGGTAATGAGCGCCCTGGGCGCCGAGCGCAACCTCGATGCGCTGTTGCTGAAAATCATGGAGAAGACCTCCGACGTGCTGGAGGCGGACCGCTCCACGCTCTTCCTCCTGGATAGCGAGAAAAACGAGCTCTGGTCGAAGGTGGCGCAGGGGGCGGCGCTCAACGAAATCCGTTTTCCCGTGGGCGCAGGCATCGCCGGCTTCGTGGCCCGCAGCGGAGAGACCGTCAACATCCCCGACGCCTACCAGGACCCGCGCTTCAACACGGAAGTGGACCGCCGCACCGGCTATCACACGCGCACCATCCTGTGCATGCCCATGCGCAATCGGGAAGGCAAAATCCTGGGCGTGTTCCAGGTGCTCAACAAGCGCGACGGCGTTTTCACGCACGCCGATGAAGAGATGCTGGATGCCTTCGCCGCGCAGGCGGCCATCGCGGTGCGGAACGCCATGCTTAACGAAGAGCTGCGCAAGCGCATCGAGACCTCCGAGATCCTGCTCAACGTGATGCACGAAGTGGCTTCCGAGCTGGAGATCGATCGCCTGCTCGCGGCCATCGTGGAGCAGACTTCGGCGGCCATGAACGCCGAGCGCTGCACCTTGTTCCTCATCGACACCAAGACCGGCGAGCTGTGGTCCAAGGTGGCGCAAGGGTCGGAGGTGAAAGAAATCCGCGTGCCCCGCGGCAAGGGCATCGCCGGACACGTGGCCCTGAGCGGAGACACCGTCAACATCCCAGACGCCTACGCCGACCCGCGCTTCAATCCCGACGTGGACCGGCGCACCGGCTACCGCACGCGCACCATCCTGTGCATGCCGGTGCGCAACGAAACGCGGGAAATCGTGGGCGTGATGCAGGTGCTCAACAAGCGGGTGGGCGCCTTCAACCGCGAAGACGAGCAACTGCTCGATGCCCTGGGTTCGCAAGCCACGATTGCTTTGGAAAACGCGCGCATGTTCGAAGAAGTGATGAACATGAAGAACTACAACGAGAGCATGCTGCGCACCATGGCCACGGGCGTGGTCACGCTCGATCCCGAAGGCAAGCTCGCCTACTGCAACCTCGCCGGCCTGGACATTTTCTGGAGCGGCGGCGAGGTGGAACCCGGCCAGCCTTACCAGGACTTCTTCGGGGCCGAGCTGAACCCGGAAATCGTGGCCCTCATCGGGCAGGTGATCGCCACTCAGGAGGGCCGCACCGGGTACGACCTGCAGTACCGCAAGGGTGACGACGAGGCCATGAACATCAACCTGGCCGCGCTGCCCTTGCGGGACAGCAAGAGCAAGGCGCTGGGCGTGGTGATCGTGGCCGACGACATCACCCAGGAGCAGCGGCTCATGTCCACGCTGTCGCGCTACGTCACCCGCCAGATCGCCGAGCAGTTGCTCAAGGACCGCGACCGGCTCAAGCTGGGCGGCCAGCGCTCGCGCGTGGCCGTGCTGTTTTCCGATATCCGCAACTTCACCACACTCTCCGAGCGTTTCGACGCGGAGGAGGTGGTGACCATGCTGAACGAATATTTTTCGCTGATGATCGACCCCATCTTCAAGTTCGAAGGGACGCTGGACAAGTTCATCGGGGACGCCATCATGGCGGTGTTCGGGGCGCCCATGAACCACGACGACGACGCCGAACGCGCCGTGCTCGCCGCTCTCGAAATGCGCGTGGCACTCAAGCACTACAACCGCCTGCGCGCGCAGCGCGGGGAGCAGCCCATCGAAACCGGCATCGGCATCGCGCTGGGCGACGCCATCAGCGGCAACATCGGCTCCGAACGGCGCATGGATTACACGGTCATCGGCGACACCGTGAATGTGGCCTCGCGTTTCGAGGGACTGAGCAAGAACTACGAGACCAAAATCCTGGTGAACGAAGGCATCTACCTTGCGGTGAAGGACAAGATCCCGTGCGTGGACCTGGGCTTGGCGCACGTGAAGGGCAAAGAGGGCGACCTGCACGTGTACGGTGTGGTGGAGCCGGGGGAAGAAGGATGAGATCACCGTGTGAGGCCGCGCTCTCCCCGTGGCGGGACGGCCGTGTCCCATGATCGGACGCACCCTGGGCGACTACCGCCTCGAAGCCTCCCTGGGCGCCGGGGGTATGGGCGAAGTCTATCGCGCCACCGACCTGCAGCTCGGGCGCACCGTTGCCGTCAAGATCGTCACCACCAGCGACCGCGAAGTGCTGGCCCGCTTTCTGCGCGAAGGCAAGGCCGTCTCCCAACTGCAGCACCCCGCGGTGGTCATGATTCACCTCATCAAGATGGACGCCGACCCTCCCTACATCGTCATGGAATGCGTGGAGGGCCGCCCGCTCAAGGATCTCATTGCCGGCAAGCCCATGCCGGTCGGGAAATTGCTCGAACTGGCGGTGCAGGTGGCCGACGGCCTGGCGGCTGCGCACGAGAAGGACATTGTGCACCGCGACATCAAGTCGCAGAACATCATGGTCACGCCGCTCGGCCAGGTGAAGATTCTCGACTTCGGACTGGCCAAACTGAAGGAGCCGCTGCGTACCGGGGCCGGCCTCGCGCCCAAACCGGCGGCCGACGACGGTAAGACTACGATGTTCGATCCGGAAGAGTTCATGCTCCAAGAGCAGGCCAACCTGCAAGACTTCCGAACGCGCATCGGCACCGTCATGGGCACGGCCACTCACATGTCCCCGGAGCAGGCGCTGGGTGAAGAGGTAGACGCCCGCACCGACATCTTTTCTTTCGGCGTCGTGCTTTACGAAATGGCTACCGGACAACTGCCCTTCGAGGCGCCCACCGCCGGCGAAGCGCTGCTGAACATCCTCCAGTCGGAGCCGGCGGCGGTGGCCATGCTGAACCCGGCGGCGCCGGCCGACCTGGCAAGGCTCATCCATCAGTGCCTGTCCAAGAACAAGGTCTTTCGGCCGGGCGCCGCCGATCTGGCGGAACAACTGCGGGAGATCCAGGCGTCGCTGAGTGGAGGAGGCGCGGTGCCGCGCGTGCCTTCGGGGGCGCACACTGCGCCGGTGGCGCCCCCGCCGCGCGTGCCCTC
>CAZXVY010000185.1:0-5583 GCA_964644115.1 uncultured Terriglobales bacterium | reverse complement strand
TTTGCCCGTCGGGGCGGCAATCTGGTGATGGAGGACGCCGGCGCTCAGCACCTGGATCAATACGCCAAGACCCACGACTTGGTGTTGGTGGCTGCGGGCAAGGGAGAAATCGCGCAGCTTTTCGAACGAGATGAATCCCGATCGCCGTTCTCGACCCCGATGCGCGCCCTGGCGCTCACCTATGTAAGGAACATGGTGCCCCGCAAGCCGTTTACGGCGGTGGCCTTCAACCTGATTCCCGGGGTTGGCGAATACTTTGTTTTTCCCGCCCTCACGCTCAACGGCGAGTGCGAAATCATGGTGTTTGAAGGCGTAGTCGGCGGCCCCATGGACTGCTGGCAGGATGTGAAGACACCCGAGCAGCACTTGGCGCGCAGCAAGGAGATCCTCCAGCGCTGGCTGCCCTGGGAAGCGGAGCGCTGCCGCGACATCAAGCTCACCGATGCGATGGGTATCCTGTCCGGCCGCTTTGCCCCCACGGTCCGCAAGCCAATCTGCAAGCTGCCCTCAGGTGGTTGGGCCCTGGGTATGGCGGACGTGGTAGTGCTCAATGATCCCATCACGGGGCAGGGATCCAACACGGCCAGCAAGGCCGCCAGCATCTATATGCGGCGAATCCTGGAGCACGGAGACCAGCCATTCGACGCAGCCTGGATGCAGCAGACGTTTGACAGCTTCTGGGAGTACGCGCAGTGGGTGGCCACCTGGACCAACTCGCTGCTGGTACCGCCCGCGCCCCAGATCCTGCAGCTGATGGGCGCCGCCAGCCAGATTCCGGCGTTGGCCGGCAAGATCAGCAACGGGTTCAACAACCCGCCGGATTACCACCCCTGGTGGTTCAGTCCCGCGGACGCCGAGGCCCTGATCCAGAGGCTGCAAAAGAGCGGCGCGTCGGTGGCCTAGCGACGACGCCGGTTGACAGCGGTCGGCTGCGGGTATGGAATGAGCGTCTCCGGGAACCGCTTGCGGCTCCGCGAACCGGGTTTCGCAAACTGCATCAACGAATTAACACCGCTTGGAACAAGGGGGTGGATATGGTTGAGCAATACATGGCTCTGGCTTTGCAGCCTACGATGCGAGGCTGCCGGAAACGTACGGAGGTTGTCACCAACCTCAAGCACATTTCGGATCTCATCGATGCGTCCGTATGGCTGAGCGCCATCGATCTTCCCGTCCGATTGATCACCATCCCGGAGGGATCGCTGCAGGGGTTTACCGACGAAGTGTTCGATTGGGACCACAGGAAGTACGTCGAGGAGATGGCGCTCGACATTCCGGGCGAGGAGACGGAATTTCTGGGTCGCAAAGCCCGGCAGCACAATGCCTACATCATCGCCCAGGCCAAGGTGAAGCATCCGGAGTTTCCGGAGCGCTTCTTCAACTGCGCCTTCATCCTCGACCCCGGCGGCAAGGTGATCCACAAGCACTACAAGCTGCAGGTGTTCGCGCGCGAGCACTCCACGGTGCCGCACGACGTGTGGGACCGCTGGGTGGAACTCTATGGCGACGGCCTGGACGCCTTTTATCCCGTGGCCGACACCGAGATCGGTCGCATCGGGACGCTGATCTGCATGGAAGGCTCCTACCCGGAGACGGCGCGCGGCTTGGCCGTTAACGGCGCCGAGATCATTTACCGCCCCAGCTATCCCGAGCCCTACGTGGCCAACGGGCTGTGGGAAGTCCAGAACCGCGCCCGCGCCCTGGACAACACCTGCTACGTGGTAGCTCCCAACGTTGCCTGCTACTACCTGACGCAGGAGTCCGACACCGCCATAGACACCTTTGGCGGCCAATCCATGATCGTGGATTACCAGGGACGGGTCCTTTCGGAGCACAAGTACGGGTCGGGTTCCTCGTATGCAGGAGCGATTATTGACATTGAGGCTCTGCGCCAGTACCGCACACGGTCCCTGTGGGGCAACTGGATCAAGGACCTGCGCACCGAGCAATACCGGCTGATCTACGACCGCGAGATCTATCCCAGAAACCTCTGCCTGGTGGAACCTCCACGGCGCCACGCCGAGAATGACGTAATCGTCCGCGCGCAGATCGAAAAGATGGTCGAGAAGGGCATCTGGAAGCGGCCCAGCATGGCCCGGGCGGAGAAGGAAGAGAAGGTGAAAGAGAGGATCTCCGCGGACTAGCGGACGGGAAGCGTAGCGTGTGCTCCTCACAGCGTCGCCTACGCTGCGCTCCGGCATCCAGGCAGGAGGCCCTATGCAACCAAGTCAGAAAGTTCTGGGTGGACGGGACGCGGTCAAGGTCGCCGTGGTGCAGACGCCTCCCCTCTATCTGGACCGTGAAGGCAGCGTGGAGCGTGCCTGCCAGAAGATTGCCGAAGCCGCCGGCCAGGGCGCCGAGCTGATTGCCTTCACCGAGACCTGGCTGGCCGGCTATCCGTATTGGGGAGAGGGATGGGAGTCGAGACTGAACGACTGGGTCCCGGTGCGCATCCGCTTCTATGACAACGCATTGCTCATTCCCAGCGAGGACACCGAACGCCTATGCCACGCAGCCGCGCACGCGAACGCGCACGTGGTGATCGGCTGCAACGAGATGGACTCGCGCCCGGGCGTACACACCATCTACAACACTCTTCTTTTCATTGAGCGCACGGGAAAGATTCTCGGGCGTCACCGCAAGACCATGCCCACGTTCGTGGAACGCGCGGTCTGGGGCAACGGCGACGGCAGCGACCTGGTCACCTACGAGACCGACATCGGCCGCATCGGTGGCCTGATCTGCGGCGAACATCTCATGCCGCTCATCCGCGCCCGTATGATCGAGCAGGGCGAGGACTTCCACATCGCCGCCTTCCCCGGCGCCTTCTCGCTGCACTGCGGACCCAAGCTGGAAGAGGCCGATGTGGACGGAACCTCTTTCTGGGGCCACACGCTGGCCCGCGCGCACGCGCTCGAGGCCGGCGCGTTCGTGCTTTCCGCCTGCGGCTACATGACCATGGACGACATCCCGGCTGACTTTCCGCTCCGCGACACCATCAACGTGGACTACGCCCAGGGCGGCAGCCAGATCGTGGCTCCGCTGGGAATTCCGCTGGTGCCACCTACGCGTGGCGACACCATCCTGTACGCCGAGTGCCGCGCCGACATGATCAAGGTGTGGAAGGCGATCATCGACACGGTGGGCCACTATGCACGGCCGGATATTGTCCGCTTGCAGTATCTGCCTCCGGCGGATGCGCAGAGTGCCGTGGTGGAGGCCTTCGAGAAAGCGCCAGCCGCCAAGATCGAGGAGATCGCCGAGCAGCACGAAACCAGCCGCCAGAGCGTAGAAGCCGCCGTGGAACGGCTGGCCAAGCCCATCGCCAAGAGCCGGCGAGCTTCGCGGTAACCTCCCCGGTCGAACACGCTGCGCGCGCGCTCCGCTATACCAGTTCCTCTCTCCTCACTGCTTGGTGTGACTGTCGTCACAGCGGTTCCGGTCATTGCAGGCGGAAAATCCCCGGCAACCTTCGGGGTGAGGGCGGCGACGTCCGCCTCCATCGCTAAGGGTCCTCAAGTCACTGACGCTGCTCGCTGCCCAGGACGATAGTTCAGTCAATGCGCCCTGGAGTGGGAGGGCTGGGGTGGGTCATGGCCGTGCGCACCATCATCGAGCCGTTCAAGATCAAGTCGGTGGAACCCATCCGCTGGACGACGCGGGTGCGGCGCGAGGAGCTGTTGCGCGCTGCGCACTACAACCTGTTCCAGGTGGCGGCGGACGAGGTCCTGATCGACCTGCTGACCGACTCGGGCACCGGCGCCATGTCCACCGCGCAGTGGGCGGCGATGATGGAGGGCGACGAGAGCTACGCCGGCAGTCGCAGCTTCTACCACCTGCGCCGATCGGTGCAGGGCATCTTCGGCTACCGGCACGTGATCCCGACGCACCAGGGGAGAGCAGCGGAGCGCATCCTGTTCCACGTGATGTGCCGGAAGGGCGACGTGGTGCCCAACAACACGCACTTCGACACCACGCGCGCCAACCTGGAATTCCTGGGAGCCGAGGCCGTGGACTTGCCCTGCCCGCAGGGCCGCGATCCGTCGCGACCGGCTCCCTTCAAGGGCAACATGGATGTAGACGGGCTCGAAAAGCTGATCGCGCGCGTGGGGCGTGAGCACGTGCCGCTGGCCATGCTGACGGTGACCAACAACTCCGCCGGCGGTCAGCCGGTTTCGATGGAGAATGCGCGAGCGGTGAGCGCGCTGTGCCGGCGGCACGGCATCCCGCTGTACTTCGACGCCTGCCGGTTTGCCGAGAACTCGTACTTCATCAAGCTGCGGGAGCCTGGCTATCAGGAGACCTCGCCGCGGGAGATCGCGCGCGCGATGTTCGCCCTGGGCGATGGCTGCACCATGTCCGCAAAGAAGGACGGGCTGGCCAACATCGGCGGATTCCTGTGCACCAACGACGACGCGCTGGCGCAGCAGGCGGAGAACCTGCTCATCCTCACCGAGGGCTACCCCACGTATGGCGGGTTGGCGGGGCGCGACCTGGAGGCGGTTGCGGTCGGTCTGGAGGAAGCACTGGACGAGGACTACCTGCGCTACCGCATCACCTCGACTTCGTATCTGGGCAGCCACCTCGCCGAGCAGGGCGTGCCCATCGTGCAGCCGCCGGGAGGCCACGCCATCTACCTGGACGCACGCGCGTTCCTGCCGCACATCGCGCCGGAGCAGCTCCCGGGTGTGGCCCTGGCGAATGAACTGTATCTCGAGGGCGGCATACGGTCGGCGGAGATCGGCACGCTGATGTTCGGCAAGGCGGCGCAGCACGACTTGGTGCGGCTGGCCATCCCGCGGCGCGTCTACACCCAGAGCCACATTGACTACGTGATCGAAGTGATCCTGGAGGTGTGGAAGCGCCGGGACGCCATCCGCGGCTTGCGCCTTGTCTACGAGGCGCCCTTCCTGCGCCACTTCACGGCAAGGCTGGAGCCGCTGTAACCAGAGCCGGCGAGCATCCCGCTGAAGTCTTGCGCACCTCACGAGCGCAGCCCCTGTACGTATCGCCTCACAGCCAAGTGTGATGGCCGTCACAGCGGTTCCCGCCAGTTTAACCGGAGAATCCCGCTACTCACCGGGGTGAGACCTCCAACAACCCCCGCAGGAGAAAAATGATGACAACTGGATTCAGAAGTACATTGCATTCCGCCCTAGCCTTAGTGCTGGCCATTTGCGCGTGGCAGCTCGTTCCGACGGTTCAGGCCCAGACGCTGGCCGGCGTTTCCGTCTCCGTTCAGGACCAGACCGGAGCAGTGATTCCCCACGCCAAGATTGCGCTGAAGAGCACCGCCACCGGATTGCGGCGCGAAGCCACGGCCGATGGCCACGGATTCGGCCAGATCGTCAACCTGCCGCCAGGGGAGTACGAGTTGCGGGTCGAGGCCGAGCAATTCAAGCCGGCCGCCCGCATCATCCGTCTGGAGGTCGGCCAGAGCGCTTCCATTGCCATGACCATGCTGGTGGGAACCACCCAGGAAGTCACGGTCTCGGCGATCGAAGAGGGAGTGAGCACCTACAAGGCCGAGGTGAGCGAGGTCCTCAATGAACGGCAGATTCAAAGCTTGCCCATCAAGGGACG
>CAZXVY010000184.1:0-5654 GCA_964644115.1 uncultured Terriglobales bacterium | reverse complement strand
GCCCGGCCGGCGGCGTCGGACTCCGCAATGCTGGTCGGCAACCCACGCTTCAACCTCAGCGTGGAAGAACAGCGCGCCGCGCTGCATCAGGTTGGCCGGGACCAGCCCGCGCCGGTCCTGGTGGCCAGCGTCAACCCCAGTGCAGCGCTACGCAGCGCTCGCGAAGGCGACGCTCTGGAGCCGCTGCCCGGCACGGCAGTGGAACTGGAGGCCGTGCGCCGTCTGCTGGAGGAGCGGAAGTGGCAGGTCCGCGTATTTGCCGAAGCCACTGCGCTCGAGGAGTCCGTGAAGCGTGCGCGCAGTCCCCGGCTTCTCCACCTGGCCACACACGGGTATTTCCTCGGCGAGCAGGCCCGCGCCCCCAGCGACGGCGCTGCGGAAATTCCCCTCGGCCTGGAAAATCCCATGATGCGCTCCGGGCTTTTCTTCGCCGGGGCCGAACGCGCGCTGCTGGGCGCCAATCCTGCGGAAGGCCTCGAGGACGGCGTGCTCACCGCGTACGAAGCCGCGGCCCTCGACCTGCAGGGGACGGAACTGGTGGTGCTGAGTGCCTGCGAGACCGGTTTGGGCCAGGTACGCAACGGCGAGGGTGTTTTCGGGCTGCGCCGCGCCTTCCAGATTGCCGGCGCCAACGCTGTACTCATGAGCCTGTGGGCGGTTCCCGATCGCGAGACCCAGGAGTTGATGGAATTGTTCTATGAGAAGTGGCTGGGAGGAGCGGAAAACCACGATGCCTTGCGCGCCGCTCAACTGGAGATGCGCGAACGCATCCGCGGACGCTACGGGAAAGATATTCCCCACTACTGGGGCGGCTTCATCCTGGTGGGGCCGTAGGCTAGTTCGTCTTCTCAGCCTTTTTCCGTGCGGTGAGCGCGTCGTTCCACAACCGACTGACGGTCTCGTAGAGTTCCTTGGTCCTGGCCAGTGCGTAGGCATCCACCAGGACCCCGCCCTTGATCTTTTCCGGATCATCCTCCATCACGTAGAAGGTATAGTTGCGCCCGGGCCCTTCGATCCATAAACCCAACAGCATTCCAGCCTGGGGTACGACAAACATTTGGCCGCTGGCGCCACCGGACCGGGCCACCATCTGCATGGCGCGGATGGGGATGTGAAACACATCATGTCCGTCCTTGGCCCGGAAGTCCACCGCCTCCTGGGTCACGGTCAGTTCGCCCAGGCAGTAGCCCATGGCATGCCGGTGAATCACCGGATAGGTTGCCGGCAAAGCCGGAGGAGGCCGGTCTTCGGCCTTCATCACGATGAACAGTTTCACCGTCTCGCCCGCCTTTACCTCCACCTGTTGGACGTGGTCCTTGTAGCCGTCTTTGGCCAGGGTGAGCTGGTGCGGCCCCGCTGACACTGCCGGGACGGTGGCCGGAGTAGTGCCCACGCTCTTGCCATCCAGAAACACTTCGGCGGCGGAAACATCGGTCTTCACGCGCAGCGTGCCCGTAGCGTCGCTCCAGGAGAGCGGCGCCGCCAGCAGCAGCAGGGACACTATTTTCCAGACGGTCTTCATTCGCTGGCCCTAGATGGGTTTTTCAGCCACCTTCTTCTTCACTTCCACGGTGTACTCCTCGATCAGTTTGTTCAGCAGTTCCTTGAGCACTTTCTGGTTGTCGGCCAGCAGGTCTTCCTCCTTGCGCCGCTTATAGCCCTGCAGCTTCCGCACCACCCGCTTCTTCCAAAGAATGCGATTGCTGGCCCGGTCGATCATCTTGACTTCGGAAATGATAAGCAGCCGATGCGCCGAGGAATGGGTCCAGAGTGCATACTGCCCAACGTCCACCAGCAGCAGGCGGTCCGCCTGCACCGACGACGGCAAGCTGCCCTGCGCGGTCTTTTCGTCGAAGTAGGACGAGAGGTAGAGCATCTCGTCGCCTGCAGGAAGGCGCCACTGCGCGCGTGTGTCCGCGGCCAGCGTGTTCACCAGTTCGTCCGCCAGGGCGGCCTTGAAGTCGTAGTCCTGGAGGGGGATCGCCTCGTTCTCCATCTTGTTGTAGAACATGCGGAACTTGATGTTCAAGATGCGAAAGTCGGGATCGCGCAAGTGCACGGCAATGATGGTTTGCTTCCCCGAAGGAGCCGAAGTGGCCTGCGGCGGCGCGGCAGAACCTTGCGCGCCGGCGTGCAACGCTGCTGCCATCCACAGGGCAACCGGAAACAATTTCCGCGCAGAATCGCGGACCGGAGCACAAATCGTGCGGAATTCCATGGAAACCTCCCAGGCTCTTGTCGAGTAGCGACGGCGGCGGCGGCGTGCCAGGATAGGGCAGCGCCTCCGTGCCTCCGCGGCGCCAGGCGCCGGCGGGAAAGAGCTGCGGCGCGAGAGCTTACCACAGAAATACAGCCTGAAACGCGTCGAACCCGCGCGGGGAAGCGGCCGACCGCGCCCGCACCTGCGGCGCTACCGCGCCAGCTCCATCACCGCGGCAAAAAGCTGCTGCACCACTTTGGCCATGCGCTCGTAGTCCAGCGTTTCCGGCTTGTCGCTGGGCAGGTGATAGTGGGGATTGCGGTAGAACGCGGTGTCGGAAATCATCACCGCGCGGTAGCCGTGGTCCCAATAGTTCAGGTGGTCGGAGAAATCTATCCCCGGCACAAAGCGTGGCGCGTTGATGGAGCGCACCGGAAGATCGTTGGCGGCGGTCATGGCTTTCTTCACCCGGCGGACCAGCGACGCGTCGAGGAAGTTGCCCACTACAGAAATGAAGTTTCCTGAATCCGGATAGAGCAGCTTCAGCCCGGAAACCGGATACTGCTGGCTGCCGGGTGCGTCGGAGAAGAAGCCGATCATTTCCAGTCCGATCATGGCGCGCAGACGGACGCCGCCGGCGGCCAGGCCGGAGGCGTGAATGGCGCTGCCCATCAGCGTGCCGCGGAACTGGGGAGGCTCCTCCAGCGTGTAGGCCACCAGCTCGACGCGCAACGGCAGCTTCGCCTGCCCCAGCAGATACGCCAGCTCGATCAGCCCGGCGACGCCGCTGGCATTGTCGTCGGCGGCAGGATAGTCGTCGAAGGCATCGTAATGCGCGCCCACCACCACGCGCTCCTCGCTCTCCGGGCCGAAACGCGCGATTACGTTGCGGAACTCCTTACGCTCAACCCAATAGGACTGCTGGTAGACATCGCCACCCGCCTGGCGAAACTCGGCGTCAATGTAGGCGGCGGCGCGGTCGAGGTTGGCAGGGTGGGACAGGTCGCGGGGCGCGAAGCCGGCCAGCGCTTCCACGTGGGTGCGCAGGCGGGCGGGCAGGAGGGAGGGCGGCGGGGCAGCGCCGGAGGCGACGAACACCGGCTGCGTCAGCCACAGGCTGAGAACTACCAGCAACAGCGCAACCACCGCCAGCAGGGTGAGCATCCTCTTCTTCATTCGCAATTCGCGTCTGCCGGGGCGCGGCGCGCTCTTCCCGGCAGGGAGAAGGGCGACGCTACCACAAGCGGAAGGGCGATTCCACCCGCGCTCCCACCGGCAGGGAAAGGCGTTTGACAGCTCTTGCAGATATCTATCTAATAGATATATGAAAGCCAGCAAGGGCAGCACCACCCGCTTCGCGCTGCTGGGCCTGCTGAGCCTGGGGCCGTGCTCCGGCTACGGTCTGAAGAAACTGGTGGAGGAAAGCATTGCGCACTTCTGGAGCGAGAGCTACGGCCAGATTTATCCCACGCTGCGCCGGCTGGAGGCCGAGCGCCTGGCCACGCGCCGCAGGGAAGCGGGGCGGGGACGCCCCGATCGCCAGGTCTACGCCCTGACGCGCGCGGGCGGGCGCGAGCTGGAGCGCTGGCTGGAGCTGCCGGCGCGCTTCGAGCCGCCGCGCAGCGAACTATTGTTGCGGATGTTTTTCGGCGAGCGCGCGCCGGTGGGGTCGAGCCGCCGCCAGGTGGAAGCCTTCCGCGCGCTGCACGGGCATCTGCTCGAACGCTATGACCAGGTGGAGCGCGAGTTGCGCGCCCGCTACGCCCGCCACCCCGGTCTGCGCTGGTGGCTGATCACGCTGAGCTTCGGGCGCCACCGCAGCCGCGCTTTCTACGACTGGTGTGAGGAGACGCTGGCGGCGCTTTCGCGCTGGGAGCGCGGCGGCCAAGGCCGGCGTGCGAGGCGACAAGAGAAGTCCAGAAAGGGCCGTCGTTGAAAGGGCCGTCGATGAAAGGGTCATTCATGAATCGCTATCTGATCGGTTTTTCCCTAATGTGGGCAATCTCCTGGGTGGTGATTCTGGCGGATGCCGGGCACAGCCTGCCGCACGCTCCGCCTGACCGTCTCCGTTTTCTCTTCGGAGAGTTGTTTACCGGAGCGACGGTCCTGGTGCTGATCGCGTTGACCCGCAAGCGCGCGCCCGTGGACCACCGCAACCACCTCGGCCTGCGCGACGTGCGCGCCGAAACCGCCGGCCTGCTGATCTACCTGGCGCTGGTCATCGTGTTCGGCGCGTACCTCGGACTGCGCGCACACGTGGCCTCGGTGGGGCTGACACCCGGGACACTCCATGCCTGGAGCCAGCAAACTCCCGCCTCGCTGCGGCTCTGGGCGGGATACTTCTTCGCGACCGGCGTGCTGGCGCCGCTGCTGTTCTTCGTCGGAGTGCGGCGTTACTCGCTGCGCAGCCTGCTGCTCGGTTTCCCGGAACCCAAGAAGTGGATTCCGTACGCGGCGGTGACGGCGGTGCTGAGCTTGAGCGCGTTCATCAAGCCGGAGTTTTTCCGCTTGCCGCTGCGCGGGCACGGCTTGGCGCTGTTGCTGTTCAGCCTGGGAACCTTCCTGCCGGTGATGGTGCTGACCCAGAGCCTGCTGGCCCCGCGGCTGGCGATCCTTACAAAATCCTGGGTGAGTGGATCGGTGCTGGCCGGGCTGGCCTACGGCCTCTATCACTCGACGGAGTTTTACTTCGCATGGGGGACCTCCCAGCAGGCGGCGCTGTCGCTGGCCTGGATGATGCAGTTCGCCTACTTCGGCGTACTCAAGGCGGTGACCACGCTGCGCACCGGCAGCGCCTGGATCCACATCTTCAATACCCACATGCCGCACCTGGCGGAAGCGCCGGAAGTGGTGCGGGCGCTGAGCCGGCCGGAGTAGGTTTCATCTGGCTCAGATGTCAACCCTCGCGAAAGACAAAACCAAGATCCCTCGGCACGCCCTCTCCCGTCCGCCGCGGCGGACGGGATCGGGCGGCTCGGGATGACAAAAGGGTAAGGACGGGCGACTCGGGATGACAAAAAGGCAAGGCCGGGCGCCGCGCCCGCGCGTCGCGCCCGCGATCGCCGGGGTGTGATAAAAACATTCGGCCCGGAAATGCAACCGACTCCGAAGCCGAACCTGCGCTCTCCCGCGTCCACACCGTATCCGGCGCCCAGCTTTGCAGCTTTCCCCGAGGCAGTGGAGGCCACGGCGTGAGGGCGTTCTTCATCTGGCTTTCGGAAAGCCGCAGGCTGCGCGCCTTTGCGGAGCGCTCGGCGGTGGGACAGCGGCTTTCGCACCGCTTCGTTGCCGGCGAGTCCGTGGAGGAAGCGCTGGCCGCCACGCGCGCCGTCAATGACTTGGGCATGTCGGTGAGCGTGGACAACCTGGGCGAGAACGTCACCAACGTGGAAGAAGCCCGGCACAGCGCCGCGCTCTACCGCGAGATGCTTGACCAAATCGCCGCGCGCAAGCT
>CAZXVY010000183.1:0-5667 GCA_964644115.1 uncultured Terriglobales bacterium | reverse complement strand
CCAAGGACCACCCAATCCTTCTTACTGTGCCTGAGACGTCCTACCTGAAGTGCCTGATACTTGTTGTAAGTTGATGAAAATACTAAACATCCTTCGCTCCCGCGCCGGGTTGAAGGGGCTTGCCTATTCTTTGGCCGGTTACCACGCCATCTATGTGACCACGCTGTTGGCGGGATTCGGAGCACGATATGGCAAGTCTGCAACGGCGCATATTCAGTGGGCTCGACGGAGCGGCCCTTTCGCCACGTGAATCAATGTGCGCAAGGCGGTATTGACGGATTGCTCGTCAGGGAAATACTCGGCCACGTCTGGAGATAGGAGCACGAGGTTTGTCCCGGCTCGATAGCGCGTGGCATATTTGCCGCGAACCCCGCCCTTCAACCTGGACAAGTCGTACTCGGGCCGAAGTTCGTCCCGCTGCCGCCGTCTTTCACTTGTTTTCTTCATAATGTTTTCGCTCGCGCCGCGTGGTCTTGCGGGCGCTGATAATCCGGACATTCTCGCCGCGATCCGCATGGGCCACGATCAGCACTCGACCGGCGCTCGACATTCCGACGGTGATACACCTGTGTTCCGTGATTGAATGATCCGGGTCGTGGTACGTCATCGCCAACTGATCGCCAAAGACCGTGGCAGCCTCGTGGAACGAAACCCCATGTTTCCGGCGATTCTGCGCTGCCTTGTCCGGGTCCCACTCAAAATTCACTGTTTCATTCTACCTTGTTCCCGCCAAGCTTCGCTCCTTCAGCAGCTACCACAGGGCGGAGCGGACAGGTTATGTTCGGCGCTCCCCTTTGCGGCGGCTCGCCAGGATCAACGCCCGGAATCGGGCACGGCACGCCCGCCCGGACCGAGCCCCGCTTTCCCACCTTCCCAGCTGCCGTCGCTCTGGCGGACCCAGGCTTCCGCGTGCGCCAGAATCTCCTCCACCAGGGCCTGCGAGGCGGCTTCCGCATAGACGCGCAGCAGGGGCTCCGTTCCGGAGGCGCGCAAGAGCACCCAGGCTTCGGCGCCGTTGTCGCCCGCGGGAGCATCGAGGAAGAACTTGATGCCGTCGGTGCTGTGGGTTTCGAGGATGCGGTACGGCCCGATGGAGGAAATCTGGCCGGTGCTGGCGCGGTGGATGGCGGACTGCTTTACCTCCTCCGCCAGGTGGAGATCCCGGCGACCGTAGTAATGCGGGCCGAACTCCCTCTGCAGGTCGGCCACCAGCCCGGCGAGGGTGCGGTTTTCCTCGGCCATCACCGAGGCCAGCAGCAGGGCACACAGGATTCCGTCGCGCTCGGGCATGTGCCGGGGCAGGCCGATGCTGCCCGATTCTTCTCCCCCGACCAAGATCTCGCGCTCCAGCATCAGCCCGGCAATGTGCTTGAAGCCGATGGCGGTTTCGTGCACCTTGCGGCCGTGTTTGGCGGCAATGCGCTCCAGCATGCGCGTGGTGTTGAAAGCGCGCACGATTTCTCCCGGCCACTGCCTGCGCTCCAGCAGCCAGCGCAGCAGGATGCAGAAGATCTTGTGCGCGTCCACGAAGCTGCCGTCTTCGGCCACGGCGCCGATGCGGTCGGCGTCGCCATCGGTGGCAAAGCCGGCGTGGCGACCGTCGGCGCGCACCGTCTCCTGCAGCAGGGCCACGTGGGGCTCGATGGGTTCCGGGTTGATGCCCGGAAACAGCGGGTTCACCTCGCCGCGGATTTCCCGGCAGTCCAGCCCCTGCGCTTCCAGGATGCCGCGCAGCACGCCCCGGCCGGAGCCGTACATGGAGTCAACGGCCAGCCGGAAGCCGGCGCGGCGGATCTGCTCAAGGTCGGCGAACGTGCTGATGGCCTCGACGTAGACCGGCTTGAAGTCGGCTTCCGTGATGGCGGCGGCCTGTCCCCTGGGCATGGCGTCCGCGGCCAGTTCCTGTTCGATAAGGGCGATGATTTCGGGCGTGGCCGAGCCGCCGTATCCGGCCTTGTACTTCACTCCATTCCAGTTCCACGGGTTGTGGCTGGAGGTGATGACCACGCCGCCCAGCGCGCCCAGGTTGCGCACGGCATAAGAGAGCGCCGGGGTGGGCGTGTAGTCGTTCGCCAGCCTTACCGGAATGCCGGCGGCAGCCAGGGTTTCGGCCGACACCTCAGCAGCGCGGCGCGAAGCAAAGCGCGTGTCATACGCGACCACGATCCCTTTGCGGCTGTCCTCGTGCTTCAGCGCATACGCGGCGATGGCGCCGGCGACGCGGCGCACGTTGTCGAAAGTAAAGTCGTCGGCAATCACGGCGCGCCAGCCGTCGGTGCCGAACTTGATTTCCTTGGCCATGTACGTGGGAGCGTCGCCGGGCTAGACCCCAGTGTAAAGGCTGCGCCGCAGAAACTCGCCGGCGCCCGGGCGGCCGAGGAACTTGTCGTTCTCCACCAGCACGCGGCCGCGCGACAGCACCACGTCCGGCATGCCTTTCACGCGGATGCCTTCAAACATGGAGTAGTCCACGCGCATGTGGTGGGTCGCGGCGCTGATGGTGTGCTCGCGGTTGGGATCGAAGAGCACCAGATCGGCGTCGCTGCCCACGGCCACCGTTCCCTTGCGCGGGTAAAGTCCGAACAGCTTGGCGGGCGTGGTGGCCACCAGCTCCACGAAGCGATTGACGCTGAAGCGGCCCTGGGCGACGCCGCCCGAGTAGATCAGGCTCATGCGGTGTTCGATGCCCGGCCCGCCGTTGGGAATCTTGGTGAAGTCGTCGCGCCCCAGTTCTTTCTGCTCTTTGAAACAGAACGGACAGTGGTCGGTGGACACCACCTGCAGGTGGTCCTGTTTCAGGCCGGTCCACAGCTTTTCCTGGTGCCACTTCTCGCGCAGCGGAGGAGTGAAGACGTACTTGGCGCCATCGAAGCCGCCCGGCGCGTCGAAGTTCTCCAGGGAAAGGTACAGGTACTGCGGGCAGGTCTCGGCGTAGACCGGCAGGCCGCGGTCGCGGGCCTCGCGCACTTTCTCCAGCGCTTCGTTGCAGCTCAAGTGGACGATGTACACCGGAGCGCCGGCCATCTCCGCCAGCGCGATGGCGCGTCCCACGGCCTCGGCTTCGGCGGTGGTGGGACGCGTGAGCGCGTGATACTTGGGCGCCGTCTTGCCTTCCGCCAGGGCCTGCTGCACGATCACGTCAATGGCGCCGCCGTTCTCGGCGTGCATGCACACCAGGGCGCCGCCGGCTGCCGCCTTGCGCATGGCGCGGAAGATGGTGGCATCGTCCAGCATGAACACGCCGGGATAGGCCATGAACAGCTTGAAGCTGGTGACCCCGTCGCGGATGAGGTCGTTCATCTCGTCCAGACGCGCGGCCGGCAGGTCGGTCATGATGCAGTGGAAGGCGTAGTCGGAGACCGCCTTGGGCGAGGCTTTGGCCATCCAGGCGTCGAAGGCGGTGCGCAGGCTCTGCCCTTTGTACTGGATGGCGAAATCAATCAGCGTGGTGGTGCCTCCGAAGGCGGCGGCGCGGGTGCCGGTTTCGAAGTCATCGGCGCTGGTGGTGCCGCCGAAGGGCATGTCCAGGTGAGTGTGTACGTCAATGCCGCCCGGGAAGACGTACTTCCCGGAAGCATCCAGCAGGCGGCCGGCATTCTCGCGCGGCAGGTCGCGCCCCATGGCCACGATTTTCCCGCCGGCGACGGCCACATCCGCCGGAAAAGTGTCGGTTGCGGTTACCACCGTCCCGCCGACAATCAGGGTGTCAAAACCCATCCGTGTCCTCCGGCCACATCTTCAGGAAGCAGCCGCTCCGCTTCGCGGGACTGACCGCCCCAGGTGCGGCACGATCTCGCGCTGGTAGTCCTCAAGCGTGCGTTCTTCTTCGCCGCACATCAGATAAATGTTGAACTGGGTGACCCCGGCGCGCGCCAGCGCCTCGAGCTTTTCGCGGTGAGCCTGCGCCGGGCCCAGGATGCAGAAGCGGTCCACCACTTCGTCGGAGACGAATCCGGCGTTGTCGCTGCCCACTTCACAATGGTGCTGGTAATCGTAGGTGCCGCGGCTGCGAACATACGCCGTGAGCGCGGGAGGAAGTTCCTCGGGCTTATAGCGGGCAATCAGGTCCATGACATGGTTGGAGACCAGCGCCGGAAACCAGCGTACATGCTCGCGCGCCGCGGCCAGGTCGTCGCTCATCCACGCCGGAGCGGCGGCCATCACTTCGATGGAGGCAGGATCGCGCCCGGCTGCGAGCGCGCCTTCACGCACAAAGCCCACGCACCAGGAAATCAGGTCCGGGTCGGCGAACTGCAGGATCACGCCGTCGCCAATCTGTCCCGCCAGGCGCAATACCTTGGGGCCATAGCCGGCAATCCATACCGGCGGCGCGCCCGTGGCCCAGGTTAACTGCGCCGGACGGCCTTCGTAGTCCACTTTCTCGCCCGCCATCAGCTTGCGGATCACCTGCACCGACTCGGCCAGATGATCGGCCGTGGTGGGCTTCTTGCCCAGCACGCGCCGCGAACTATCGCCGCGTCCGATGCCCAGTTGCATGCGGCCCTTGGAAATCAGGTTCAGCGTGGCCAGTAGGCTGGCAGTCACCGTGGGGTCGCGCACCGCGGGATTGGTGACGCACGTCCCCAGGCGCATGCGCTCCGTGCTTGCGGCCATCAGGGTGAGCAGCGGGTAGGGCTCCTTCCACAGGACGTGTGAATCGAAGATCCATCCATAGCCGAAGCCCGCAGCTTCCGCCCGGCGCGTCAGGCTGACGATGCGCTCCACCGGCATGTCGGGCTTTAGCGTGATTCCGAAGTCCAAGCTTTCCTCCGAGCTGTCTCGTAGCGCCGGCGTCCCGCCGGCCGTCGCAGCGGCATCCTTGCCGCCGCAGGTGTGGGGCGGCCGTCCTCGGCCGCCCTTCGCACCGCAGAGCGGCAAATCATATGCCCCTGAAGCCTCTGCTTTCAACTTGAGGCGCCTGGGCCGGGTGTAGCCCGGCCGCCCTCGGCCGGGCAGATTGCACCCACGTGGAAGCGCCCGACCTCACTCGGGAGCCGCTGTAGAGACGTTGCTTGCAACGTCTCCCGGAATTGATCGCCTACGTGTTCCTGCGCATCAGCGCGTAATAAACCACAAACGCCAGCCCAAACCCCACGAACCAGGAGTAGTCGTATAGGAAGCGCAGCGGCGCTGCTACCAATCCCACCAGCGCTACTCCGGCGCCGGCCAGCAGCGCAGCCACCGCCCGCCAGTTGAAGCCCCGCGAGTACTCGTACGCGCCGCCTCGCAGGTAGAAGTCGTTCACGGAGAGAATGCGGCGGCGAATCACAAAGTAGTCGCAGATCATGATGCCCGCCACCGGCCCCAGGAGGGCGGAATAGCCGCCCAGCCATCCGAAGATGAACGTGCGATGGTCGGACAGCAGCTTCCAGGGCATCATGGCAATCCCCAGGAAGCAGGTGATGACGCCTCCGGTCTTGAAGCTGATGCGCCGCGGCCACAGGTTGGAGAAGTCGTTGGCGGGCGAGACCACGTTGGCGGCCACATTCACGTTGAGCGTGGCCAGCAGGATGGCCAGCAGCGAAATCACCACCACCACCGGCGACTGAAAGCGGCTCAGCAACTGCACCGGGTCCCAGATGCTCTCGCCATAGATGGTCACGGTTGCCGAGGTAACCGCGATGCCGATGAACGAGTACAGAGTCATGGTGGCGGGCAGGGCCAACG
>CAZXVY010000182.1:3935-5669 GCA_964644115.1 uncultured Terriglobales bacterium | reverse complement strand
AAGGAAGAGCGCGGCGTCGAGATCAAGGTGGTGGACCAGGACGCGCCCGCCGGCAAAGCCGGCCTGAAAGTCGGCGACGTCATCCTGGAGTTTAACGGCCAGCGCGTGGAGAGCTCCCTGTCGCTGCGCCGCATGATCCACGAGACCCCTCCGGGCCGTGCCGTGAAGCTGGGCATCAGCCGCGACGGCCAGCCGCTCACCGTCACCGCCACGCTCGCCGACAAATCGACCATGTGGGCGAAAGAGCAGAACAAGATCAAGATCAAGAAGATGCCGCGGATCGCCATCGCTCCGCGCGCCTTCGCAATGCCCAACTTCGACGTGCTGGTGCGCACCACCTCCTCGCGCAGCGGCTTGCAGGTGGAAAACCTGACCCATCAACTGGGCGAGTACTTCGGAGTGAAAAACGGCGAGGGTGTGCTGGTCCGCTCGGTGGAGAAGAACAGCCCGGCCGAGGCCGCCGGCATTCGCGCCGGGGACGTGATCGTGCAGGTGGAAAACGCGCGCATCGCCGATACCGGCGACTGGCGCAGCGCCATGCGCCGCCACACTGCCGGGAAGATGGCAGTGACCGTGGTCCGCGACAAGCGCGAGCAGGGCCTCTCCATCACCATCCCGCCGGAAACCCGCGAGGCCCTCAAGGGCAAGGACCAGTCCTACCTGGAGTTCGACCTGCCGGAATTCGAAGTGCCGCTGCCGGAGATGGATTTTGATTTCGATTTCGACTTCGACATGGACGAAATGCGCCAGCAGTTGCAGAAGGTGCAGCCTGAGGTCGAACGCGTGAAGCGCGAGGCCCTGGACAAATCCCGGGCCGAACTGAAGCGCAGCCGCTCCGACGTGCAACGCTCCTTGCGCCAGGCCCAGGCGGACCTCCAGCGCGAGATGCGCCGGCTGCGCCGGGAACTCGAGCGCGAACTGCGCAACAACTCCGCGCAGCAAGCTCAGTAGCTTCGCTTAGAAAAAAGATTGGTTGGTCACAGCGGCCCGGCAAGATCTGGGCCGCTTCGACTTTGTGGACGGACAGGGCCAACGCTCCGCGGCCGGCCCGATCTCCTGAAGGCTGAATGCTGACGGCAGACGCCTTCTACTCTTCCCAGCGCCGGAACAGGATGGAGCCGTTGGTGCCGCCAAATCCGAAGGAGTTGGTGAGGGCCAGGCGCAGGTTGGGAGCCGGGCGCGCCTGGTTGGGGACGTAATCCAGGTCACACTCGGGGTCGGGATTGTCGTAGTTGATGGTGGGCGGAAGCATCTGGTCGCGCAGCGCCAGCACGGTGATTCCTGCCTCGAGGCCGCCGGCGCCGCCCAGCAGGTGTCCAGTCATGGACTTGGTGGAACTCACCGCAACTTTCTTCGCATGCTCGCCGAAGGCGCGCTTGATGGCGACGGTTTCCAAGCGGTCGCCGATGGGCGTGGAAGTGCCGTGGGCGTTGATGTAGCCCACGTCCTGGGGCGCGGCCTTGGCGTCGTTCAGCGTGGTCAGCATGACGCGATACGCGCCGTCGCCGCCTTCCGCGGGCTGGGTGATGTGGTAGGCGTCGCCGCTCATGCCGTAGCCGATGATCTCGGCCAGGATGGGAGCGCCGCGGCGGCGGGCAAACTCCAGCTCTTCGAGAATCAGAATGCCCGCGCCCTCGCCCACTACGAAGCCGTCGCGGCCGGAGTCCCAGGGGCGCGAGGCCTTTTCGGGAGCGTCGTTGCGGGTGGAGAGCGCGCGCATGGCGGCGAACCCGC
>CAZXVY010000182.1:349-3925 GCA_964644115.1 uncultured Terriglobales bacterium | reverse complement strand
GCCCATGGGAGTGATGGCGGCCTCGGTGCCGCCGGCGATCATGGCGTCGGCGTCGCAGCGCGCGATGATCTTGAAGGCGTCGCCGATGGAGTGCGCGCTGGAGGTGCAGGCCGTGCACGTGGCCTCATTCGGACCCTTGGCGCCGTAGCGGATGCTGACCTGTCCCGCCGCCAGGTTGACGATGGCTGCGGGAATAAAGAAAGGCGAGATTTTGCGCGGGCCTCCCTTGAGCAGCGCTTCGTGCTCGCGCTCGATCACGTCGAACCCGCCGATGCCGGAGCCGATGTGCACGCCCACTCGCGGTCCCAGCTCGGGTGTGACCTTGAGGCCGGACGCCTGCATGGCTTCCTGGGCTGCGGCCAGCGCCAGGTGAATGAAGCGCCCCATCTTTTTGACTTCTTTTTTCTCGATGAAGTTGAGCGGGTCGAAGTTCTTGACTTCAGCGGCGATCTGGCAGGCGAAATCGGAGGGATCGAAGCGGGTGATGCGGGCCACGCCGCTCCTGCCCGCGAGCAGGTTCTTCCAGGTTTCCTCCGCGGTGTTGCCTACGGGGGAAACCAGCCCCACTCCGGTGACCACAACGCGACGCGCCAAATGAATAGGACCCTTCGCTCAGGATGACCGCGCGCGGCCCGCTTCCGCCCTGCCTCGAACGCGCTGGAGACAGGCGACGGGCGGCGCAGACGCGATTATTTTGCGGCCTTGGCGTGCTTGCCGATGTAGTCCACGGCGTCCTTGACGGTGCGGATCTTCTCGGCGTCCTCGTCGGGGATCTCGATTTCGAACGCTTCCTCGAAGGCCATCACCAGCTCGACCGTGTCCAGCGAGTCGGCGCCCAGGTCGTCCACGAAGGACGCGTTGGGGGTCACTTCACCCTCATCCACTCCCAACTGCTCCACAATGATCTGTTTTACCTTCTCGTCTACGCCTGGCATCGGCTAACGCCTCCTCAGGAGTCTTCCCAAACAACCTAGTGTACTTGCGGCTGCGAAGCTGTGTAAAGCGGCCTAAGGTTCCGGCGCTGATGTGGATTTGGAGCCCAGCCTATGCGCGGGGATGTTACCGAGTACAGAGTACAAAGTACAGAGTACCGAGTGGCGAGTGCCGAGACTTAGGCGGGGATGATCACGCGCAGGGCGCGGGGAGCGATCCTGATGGTGATGGGGGTGAGTGCCACGGGCTCGCCGTCGGCGTAGACGGGGAGCGGGGGGTCGCTCTCGATGCGCGCTTCCGCGGCGCGCAGGTACTCCACTTCGGGCAGCAAAACATGCGTGCCGCTGTACACCTGGTGCAGGCAGCGCAGCAGCCGGAACCGCCCGGCGTCGCGAATGCGGACCAGGTCGAGCAGGCCGTCGTCGAGTTGGGCGCGCGGCGCGATGCGCATGCCTCCTCCGTAGTTGGGAGCGTTGGCGAAGGCCAGCATCCAGGAAATTGACGATTGCATCATTGACGATTGACTCATTGAAAAGCCCGGGCGACCGGCGACCGGGATGGTTACTGCAATGGTTTGCGGGCGGAAGGTAAGGATGGCGGCCAGGGCGGCCAGCGCGTAGCCGCCGCGGGCGCGCAGCCACGGCGGCATGGCGTTGGCTCGGCGGTTGGCGTCGGCGTCCACGCCCAGCCCGGCGATGCAACAGAAGAGAGTTGCGAGGTCCGAGTTGCGAGTTGCGAGTTGGGCTTGTGTGGCGCGGCCGTCCTCGGCCGCCTCCGGCGTGATCACACCCAGGTCTACGTCGCGCACGTTGCCTCTGCCGGCGCAGAAGTGCTGCCAGGCGGCCAGCGAGTCAGCAGGAGTGCGCAGACCCAGGGCGCGCGCGAAGTCGTTACCGCTGCCGCAGGGAACCACCAGCAGCGGAATGCCGGTTCGCGCCAAATGCGGAAGCTGGCGATGCACGGCGCCGTCTCCGCCGAAGATGAGCACGGCGTCGGCGGATGCAGTGGTGGAGGCGAGATCGGGGACTAGGCTTGGCGCGAGGGAGAGATCCCAGCCCTCGTGCTCGAATGGCCTCAGGTGCCTGGAGGAAGCTGCCGGCCCGAGAATCGCCAGGGCGCGCACCGCTATTTTCGGTAAATGGACGCCGCAACAATACCCAGCAGCGTGATGCGCACCAAATCAAAACCGATGGACTTGTAGATCACTTCCGGAGGCCAGGGCTGCACCGCGTAATAGGTGAGGTATCCGGGGACGGCCGTCAGCAGCCAGACTGCCACGCCAAAACGAATGCCCTGGCCGAGCCAGGGCTTTTCCGTCAGTCCCTGCGCGAAAATCCAAGCGAGCGCCAGCGAGTACACGATGTTGGCCACGATCATGTAATGGAAGCGGCTCTGCATGTCCGGTTCCGTACGCAGCAGGTTGGGCAACTTGCTGTAGTCGTCGTGCAGCAGCACGGCGTGGATGACGTAGTTGAGCGTGAAGCCGACGAAAAAGACCACCGCCCAGGTGATAAGGAACTTCTTTGTGTTCATGCGGGTCTCCCGTTGGCGCGCAAGGGTAGCACAGAGAGGAGGTAGGAAGTAGGAGGTAGGAGGTAGGAGGGAGGAGGGAGGAGGTGGCCGCTCCGAAGACTAGTTTCAGGAAATGTGAACTTTCCGCAGCAGGCGGCCTACGCGGACAGTGAGTTCGGCGGGAAGCTTGACCCTAAGCACCGGGTCCTTCGCGACTTCGCCATCAATGCGGACTGCGTTCTGCTTTACCTTGCGCAGGGCATCAGTGACGGAGTCGGCAAGGCCAGCGCGCGCCAGCAGTTTGTCGAGCTTGATCGAACTCCCGTCGCCAGTCTTGGCGGCTACTTCTTCGAAGCTGACCGAAACTTCCTCCACATTCTCCGGCACTTCCCCTCTCTGGAACTGTTTGGACCAGTCTTCGGCGGCTTGTTGGGCGGCCTTCTCGGAATGAAAGTCGGCGACGATCTTGGTGGCCAAGCCCTTTTTCACGATCATGGGGTGGAGCTCCCCGCTCATCACCTGCTGCTGCATGGCGGCGATGCCGGACATGGAAGTGTCGGTGAGCAGTTCCCAGTAGCGCCACATCATCGGGTCAGAGATGGACATGAGCTTGCCGAACATTTCCAGCGGCGGCTCGGTGATGCCCACGGCGTTGCCGAACGACTTGGACATTTTCTGCACGCCGTCCAAGCCTTCGAGCAGCGGCGTGGTCAGAACGATCTGCGAGGGCTGGCCGTAGGCGCGCTGAATTTCACGGCCTACCAGCAGGTTGAACTTCTGGTCGGTGCCGCCCAGCTCGACGTCGGCTTCCAGCGCTACGGAATCGTAGCCCTGGGCCAGCGGGTAGAGCAATTCGTGGATGGCGATGGGCTTTTCGGCGTCGAAGCGGGCGTGGAAGTCCTCGCGCTCCAGCATCTGGGAGACGGTGTACTTGGCCGCGAGGCGAACGAAGTCGTCGGCGGTGAACTTCGCGAACCAGCGGCGGTTGAAGTCTATGACCGTCTTTTCCGGATCGAGGATCTTGAACACCTGCGTCTTGTAGGTTTCGGCGTTCTTCTCGATCTCTTCCCGGGTGAGTGGCGGGCGCGTGACCGAGCGCCCGGTGGGGTCGCCGATCATGCCGGTGAAGTC
>CAZXVY010000182.1:0-339 GCA_964644115.1 uncultured Terriglobales bacterium | reverse complement strand
GGCCGAGGTGGAGGTCGGGGGCGGTGGGGTCGAAGCCGGCCTTGACGCGCAGCGGGCGGCCGGTCTTGCGCGACAGCTCCAGGCGTTCGAGCAGTTCGCTCTCGCGGATGATCTCCGCGGCGCCTTTCTTCAGATAGGTTAGCTGTTCGTCGACCGGCGGGAAGCTCGGCATGCGCTCGATTATAGCGGGCGGACGCGGCGTCCCACGATCTCGTATTTTCCAAGGAGCACAAGGTTGATCGCCTCCGTGTAGGCGATGTGCTCCTGCTTGAGGATGCGCGCGGCGAGGGTGTGCTCGTCGTCGGTGTCGAGCACGGGCACGGTCTTCTGCAGAATGAT
>CAZXVY010000181.1:0-5671 GCA_964644115.1 uncultured Terriglobales bacterium | reverse complement strand
GCGGATACGCCTCCGGGCCCGCGATGCTGGCTGCGGTGCTGGGCCGCATCCCCACGCTGGCGTTTGAGTCCAACGTAGTGCCCGGCTTCGCCAACCGCATCATCGCTCCCTACGTTCGCGCCGCCGCGGTTCACTTTGAGGAGACCGCGCGCTACTTTCGCCATGCGGTTGTCACCGGGGTCCCCGTACGCAAGGAATTCTTCAATCTGCCGCCGCGGCCAGCCGGCTCGTCGCCCACGCTGCTGGTCTTCGGCGGCAGCCAGGGCGCGAGCGCGCTCAACCGCGTGATGACCGCATCGCTCGCAGCTCTGAAGAGCGCCGTGCCCGGGCTGCGCATCGTCCATCAGACTGGAGAGCGCGACTTGGAACAGGTCCAAGTCGCCTACCGGGAAGCGGGGATGGACTCCCAGGTTTCTGCTTTCATTGACCGGATGCCCGAAGCCTTTGCCGATGCCGACCTGCTGCTCTGCCGCGCCGGGGCTTCCACAGTGGCCGAGGTCACCGCCGCAGGCAAGCCCGCCATCTTCGTGCCCTTTCCCGGCGCTGCCGACGATCACCAGCTCCGCAACGCCGAAGCCCTGGCCCAGGCCGGCGCCGGCCAGCTGATCCCCGAGGCCGACCTTTCCCCCGAGAGGCTGACCGGGGCTGTGGCGGCCCTGTTGAAGGATCGCCCGCGCCTGGCAGCCATGAGCGCCGCCGCCCGCACGCTCGCCCATCCCGACGCGGCCCAAATGATTGCGAAGATGGCGGTGGACCTTGTGGGTCGAAGGGTTTGAGGGGCATGAATGAGCGCTGAACCAAAAACCGCTACCTTAGTTTCCTGCCTGCGGGTCACTCGGCTGCATTCGTGAACCCACGGCGCAGCCGTGGGTTCACTTGCGACGACGAGTGACCCGCAGGCAGGAAACAAGGTAGCGGGGAAGGGAAGCCGGCACAGCGATGGAGCGTCCGTGCCGGGTCGGGGACCCGGCCGCCGCGCTCCCTGCGTTTAATATAGGTCTGGTTCATGTTTGCCCGCATCCATCACGTGCACTTTGTCGGCATTGGCGGCATTGGCATGAGCGGCATTGCCGAGGTGCTACTCAACCTGGGCTACAAGGTCTCCGGGTCTGACCTGAAGGCGTCAGCCATCACCGAGCGCCTTTCGCGCCTGGGCGCGACCACCTACGAAGGACATCGCGCGGAGAACGTTGCGGGCGCGGAAGTCGTGGTGGCCAGTTCGGCCATCGCGCGCGACAACCCGGAAGTGGCCGAGGCGCGGCGCCTGCACGTGCCCGTGATCCAGCGGGCGGAGATGCTGGCCGAGCTGATGCGGCTGAAGTACGGCATCGCCATCGCCGGCATGCACGGCAAGACCACCACCACGTCCATGGTGGCCGCGGTGCTGGCCGCCGGCGGACTCGATCCCACGGTGGTGGTGGGCGGACGCGTGGACGCCCTGGGCTCCAACGCCCGCCTGGGCAAGTCGCAGTATCTGGTGGCCGAGGCCGACGAAAGCGACCGCTCGTTTCTGAAGCTCTCGCCCATCCTGGCGGTGGTGACCAACATTGACCGCGAGCACATGGACTGCTATCGCGACATGCGCGACGTGATGCGGGCCTTCCGCGACTTCGTAGAGCGCCTCCCGTTCTACGGCATGGCCATCCTGTGCAACGACGACCGGCGTTTGCGCCACCTGCTGCCGCGCCTTACGCGCCGCGCCGTCACCTACGGCACGCGCGAGGGCTCCGACTTCCGTATTGGCGGCATGAAAACCCGGAGTGACGCCGCCGGGCAGGTCCTGACCCGCTTTGAGGTGAGTTTCCGGGGGCGCCCGCTGGGCGAGTTTCGCTTGCACGTTCCGGGCGCGCACAACGTACTCAACGCCACCGCAGCCATCGCCGCCGGCATCGGACTGGACGTGGCCGCCGACCAGGTCCGCGAAGCGCTGGAAGGCTTCCGCGGCGTGGATCGGCGCTTCCAGTTGCGCGGGCAGGCGGCGGGGGTGGCCGTGCTCGACGACTACGGCCACCATCCCACCGAGATCCGGGCCACCCTGGCGGCCGCGCGCCAGTGCGGATACCGCCAAATCCACGTGGTCTTCCAGCCGCACCGCTACACCCGCACCCAGTTGTTGATGGACGATTTTGCCACCGCGTTCAGCGACGCCGACTCGGTGTTCGTGCTGGACGTCTACGCTGCCAGCGAGCCGCCCATTCCCGGCGTCAGCGGGGAGGCGTTGGCACGGCACATCAGCGAACGCGGCGGCCGGCACGCCACTTACCTGGCATCCTTCGCCGACGCCGCCCAAGCCGCTGCCGCGGCCGCCCGCGAGGGCGATATGGTCCTGACCTTGGGCGCAGGCAGCGTCCACCAAGTCGGACCGATGGTGCTGGAGAAGCTCTCGGCGCGCGAAGCCAGCGCGGTGGCGCAGGCGCCCAAGGTATAGCGAAAGGCCCGGGCGGGGTCGCCCGCTTCCACACCAGTGGCGGCGTCTGTCCCGCAGAGCTGGAAATCATTTGGTAACCAAAGCCACCCCAGGCGCGTCTATTACTGTGACGAGAAATTGGAACCGAGCGAAGAGCCCAGGCGTAATCAGAGAGAGGGCAGGCCGGTTGAGGAGTCAGGGAGTCATGGCAGCGCGAGTTCTAGGACTGATGGCCGGATTGGTGGTCGCACTGGCGACTTTTCACCCGGCGACGCCCGCGGAAATGGGGAACCAGGGAGCGATTCCGGCAGCCTCGGCTTCCAGTAGTGTTTGGGCGGGGAACGATCCTCACCTGCTGTTCCTGGCCTCTCAGATGGAATTGGCGCTGGGCGACGTGAATTCGGCGGTGGCCCTGGCGGACCGCGCCGCCTCCCTCGAGCGCATGAACGAGCGCACCAATGAGCGCACCAAGAAGGAAGCTCCGGTTAAGCCGGCAGTGATTGACGACGATTGTCCCTTCTCGAAAGCGGCCGGCGGGCAAAGCTGAAAGCCGGGTGGGGAAGCGGGCAACTCGCCCGCCATCCGGGTCGCCCGGCCCGTTTTCAGGCTTCAGTCCAGCGGGCGAGTTGCCCGCTTCCCCACCCGGCGCTGACCCTGGTTGGTCAACACCGGCTGAGAATTTTCGAAAAATTCCCGCTGTCCATTCTGCAAAATGAAGTTATAGTAAAGAGTACGGCGATTTCTCTGTTGACCAGCGCTCACTGGTAAATGTCGAGAGACGACGCATACTCCACGCGGGAGGGGAAACTCCCCGCCCCGACGCGCGGTGGTACGGCGCGAGCCGTGCCCTTTGATTCCGGCGACGACGATTTGCCGCGCGCGCTGGACCTGGAAACCGAAGAAGAAGCGCCCTTTCTCCGCGGGCAGAAGCGCGTACCCGTCCGCCGCGGCCCGCTGCCCCGCAAGACCGCAGACCTGCTGAAGAAGGTGGTGCTGGTCTTCGTGCTGCTGGGTCTGGTGAGCTGGGCGGGCGCCGCGCTGTACGCCTACGGTGCCTCGTCCTGGCGCTTCCGCCTGGATTCCCGCGAGAACATCCACGTCGAAGGCATGGAAAACGTGGCCCCGGAGCAGGTCGCAGAAGTGTTTCGCGCGGACGTAGGGCGCAACCTCTTCCAGATTTCGCTGGACGAGCGCCGCCGGGCGCTGGAACAGATTCCCTGGATCGAGTCGGCGGCGGTGATGCGGCTGCTGCCGGACCGTCTGCAGGTCAGCTTGCGCGAGCGCAAGCCGGTGGCCTTCGTGCAGATCGGATCGCGCATCTCGCTGATAGACCTGCACGGGGTGGTGATGGAAATGCCCGCCGCCCGGCGCAAGGAGTACTCGTTTCCGGTGGTGGTGGGCATGACCGAGAACGAGCCGCGTTCCACGCGCGAGGCGCGCATGAAGATCTACTCCGCGCTGGTGGGCGCGCTGGACTCCGAGGGCGGGCGCTATTCCGAAGACCTCAGCGAGGTGGACCTCTCCGATCCCGACGACGTGAAAATCACCGTGGCCGACCCTGCCGGAGCCGTGCTGGTGCACCTGGGGCCGGCGCACTTCCTGGAGCGCTACAAGCTGTATCTGGCGCACGTGGCGGAGTGGCGGCAGCAGTTCCAGCGCCTGGACTCGGTGGACCTGCGCTACGAACGGCAGATCATCGTCAACCCGGATCCGCGGCGGGCCCCGGGCAGCACGACGAGCAGCACGGCCGCCGCACCCGCTGCCCCAAAACCGCCGGCTCGGGCCCGAACCGCGCCCAAGCGAACCTCAACCAAGTCCAAACCGGCGGCGAAGAAACGCTAGACAGAATGCCCAAACCGCAACCCAACCTGTTGACCGCGATTGATCTGGGCAGCGCCAAGACCTGCGCGCTGGTCACCGAGCTCACCGACGCCGGTCTGCGCTACCGCGGGCATGGAATTGCGGAGTCGCGGGGCACGCGGCGGGGCATCATCGTGGATCTGGAGAAGGCCGTGGCCGGCATCCAGCGCGCCGTGGACCTGGCAGAAATTGCCGTCCTGGCTCCCATCGAGCGCGCGGTGGTGGGCGTGGCCGGCTCCCATATCCGCGGGGTGAGCAGCCGCGGCGGCTTGAGCCTGGCGGGACGGTCCCGGGAGATAACCCGGGACGACATCCGCCATGCGGTGGAGCGGGCCCGCACCGTCAGCTTGCCTGCCGACCGCGAGGTGCTGCATCTGCTGCCCCAGGAGTTCCTGGTGGACGAGCAGAACAGCATCCGCGATCCCGCGGGGATGATGGGCTCGAGGCTGGAAGTGAAGGTGCACATGGTGACGGCGGCGTCGGCGGCGACTCAGAACGTGGTGAGCGCCATGAACCGCGCCGGCATCCACGTGGACGACACCGTATTCGAAGGCCTGGCCTCGGCCGACTCCAATCTGCGTCCCGACGAGCGCGAGCTGGGCGTGTGCCTGGCTGACATCGGCGCCGGCTCCACCGACGTGGTGGTATTCCACGAGGGCGGAGTAGTCCACACCGCGGTGGTGCCGATCGGCGGCGACCACTTCACCAACGACGTGGCCGTGGGATTGCGCACTCCGCTGGCGGACGCCGAAATGATCAAGCGCAATTTCGGCCGCGCCCTGGTGGCCCGCGTCCCCGAAGGCAACGAGATTGAAGTGCCGGCGGTGGGCGACCGTCCGCCGCGGCTCATGCCGCAGCGCAGCCTGGCGGAAATCCTCGAACCCAGGGCGCAGGAGCTGCTCGAGATGCTGCGCGACAACCTGGCTCACGCCGGCGTGCTCGACCTCTGTACCGCGGGTGTCGTGCTCACTGGCGGTGGCGCCCGCTTGGGAAACCTGGCGGAGGCGGCGGAGATAGTGCTCAAGCGGCCGGCGCGCGTTTCTTCTCCCCTGGCCATCGCCGGCATGCCGGCAGCTTTGGCCGAGCCCGAGTTTTCTACTGTCATCGGCCTGGTGTTTTACGGACACCGGGCGCGCCTGGCCCGCTCCACGCATCCCCAGGGCCTGGGTGCGCGACTGATGGCATTGCTGGGAAGAAATGGGAATGGCAACGGGAAGAATTAGCGAGTATCGAGTTGCGAGTTGCGAGTACCGAGTTGCGAATGCAGTTTCGAGTTTCAGGTTTCAAGTTTCAAGTTTCGAGTCGGCACGCCGGGCGCTTCGAGCGAGCGGCGGGAAGCAGGAGCTAAAAGCTAAGAGCTAAAAGCTAAACACGGAGCCCACATGAGCGACGGCACTAAGAACG
>CAZXVY010000180.1:0-5711 GCA_964644115.1 uncultured Terriglobales bacterium | reverse complement strand
GCGGCGATACACACCTGGGCGGCGACGACATTGACAACCTGCTCATCACCATCGCGCTCGACGACATCCACAGCGACCTGAAGCTCGACCTGCGGCGGAACGGCGGGGCCGTGCAGGCCATCCGCAATGCCGTGATTGACGCCAAGATCGCGCTCTCCACGCGCGACGCCACCATCCTCGAGGCAGAACTGCCCGGCGGGCAGCGCTACCAGCGGGAGATCACGCGCGCACAGTTCGAGCAGTTGATCGCGCCCATCCTGGAGCGCACCAGCGGTCCGTGCCGCCAGGCGCTGCGCGACGCCGGACTCGCGCCGGCGCAGATTGACGAGGTGGCGCTGGTGGGCGGTTCCACGCGTATTCCCAAAGTCCGCGCCCTGGTGCGCGAACTGTTCCAGCGCGAGCCCCACAGCGAACTGAACCCGGACGAAGTGGTGGCGCTGGGCGCGGCCGTGCAGGCCAACATCCTTGCCGGGGGCTCTGCTGCCACGGCAGACATGCTGCTGCTCGACGTCACCCCGCTTTCTCTCGGCATTGAGGCGTTGGGCGGCACCGTGGCCAAGATCATCCATCGCAACTCGACGATTCCCGCCTCGGCCACCGAGCATTTCACCACCGGCGTGGACGGCCAAGCCAACGTCGCCATCCACGTGGTGCAGGGTGAGCGCGAACTGGCAGGCGACTGCCGCTCGCTGGCGCGCTTCGACCTGAAGGGCATTCCTCCCATGTCGGCCGGCATCCCGCGCATCGAGGTGAAATTCCTGATTGATGCCAACGGCATCCTGCACGTCTCCGCGCGCGAGCAGCGCAGCGGCCAGGAGGCGGAGATTGAAGTCCAGCCCACCTACGGACTCACCGACGAGCAGGTGGAGAGCATGATCCTGGAATCGTTCGACTACGCCGAGGAAGATTTCCGTAAGCGCCAGGTGATCGAAGCGCGCAACGAGGCCGAGAGCATCCTCCTGCATCTGGAAAAGGCGCGCAAGAATGCGGCCTGGCAGCAGCTCTCCGCCGATGAACACCAGAAGATCGCCACGCTGGAGAGCGCGCTTAGCAGCGTGAACCAGGGCGAGGACTACAAGGCCATCCGCGACGCCATCGAAGCGCTGAACCTGGCCACCACGCGCCTGGCGGAGCTGATGATGGATTCGGCAGTCAGCACCGTCCTTATGGGCAAGACCTTGGAAACGGCAGACCTGGGCGAAGGTCCGACGGCGCCGCATCCGTTCGCGCCCGCGGAAATTCATTCCGGCGGCGCAAGTCCCAAGAGTTCGCAAGGGAGCAGTTAATTATGGGCGGCAAGAATCCTTACATCGAAGAAGCCAGTTACAAGCCGGCAACCAAGAAGTACAAAGTGACGTTCGTCCGCGAAGGGCGCACCGTGGAAGTGGACCCGGACAAGATTCCGTATGGCCACAACGGGCTGCCGGGCAGCATCCTCGACATTTCCGAAGGCTTTCACCTGGGCATCGACCACGCCTGCGGCGGCGTGTGCGCCTGCTCCACCTGCCACGTCATCGTGCACGAGGGACTGGAGTCGTGCAACGAGGCCTCCGATGCCGAGCTCGACGAACTCGACATGGCCCCCGGCATTACTCCCAAGTCGCGCCTCGGGTGTCAGACCGTTCCCGATGGCAGCACGGACCTGGTGGTGGAAATTCCCGAGTGGAACAAGAATTTCGCAAAAGAGCACTGAGGAGAGTTCAGAGTTCAGAGTCCAGAGTTCAGAGTTTCGAGTTTCGAGTGTATCGAGTGTCGAGTCGGGCTAGGCACCTGAAACCCGACACCAGCCTCTTAGCGCCGTAGGCGCGACGTAGAGTAGCCCAGCGCTTTAGCGCTGGGTGAACGGACGCGGAAGGAACACGAGTCCCGTAGGGACGACGCACCCGGAGGAACGAAATGCCCGATCTCACCTGGGACACCACCGAAGACATCGGCATCCTGCTCTCGGAAAAATTTCCCGACCTCGACCCGCTCACCCTTCGCTTCACCGACCTGCACCGCCACGTCACCGAATTGCCCGGCTTCACCGGCGACCCCAAGGCCTCCAACGAAGGCAAGCTCGAAGCCATCCAGATGGCCTGGTACGAGGAGTACAAGGAAAACCACGGGTAAGCAGTTGTCAGTGGGCAGTGGCCAGTGAAACGGTGACCTCCGGAAACAAAAACTGCGGCCCAAGGGCGCCGTTTCCACCGGCTACTGCAAACTAGCCACTCACCACTGCCGTGTGCGCCGCTTCCACGCCCGCTTCGCGCAGGAACTGCGTGGCCTCCTCGGGCGGAGTGGGATTGATGTAGAACCCGGTGCCCCACTCGAAGCCCGCCACTTTGGTGAGCTTGGGCATTACTTCAAAATGCCAGTGGTAGTAATCGCTGGGCGCGTCCTGCACGGGCGAAGTGTGCAGGACGAAGTTGTACGCCGGAGTGTCCAGCACCTTGTCCATTCGCGCCAGCAGCGACTTCAGCGCGTGCGCCAGGTTCTCGTAGATGTGGGTGGCGGAATTCTCGAAGGACGACTCGTGTTGCTTGGGCAGGATCCAGGTCTCGAAGGGAAAGCGGGGAGCGTAGGGTGAGAGGGTAAGGAAGTCCTCGTTCTCCGCCACCACGCGAATTCCTGTTTCCATCTCCTGGCGGACCACGTCGCAATAGATGCAGCGCTCCTTGTAGGTGTAGTACTGCTTCGATCCTTCCAACTCCTCCACCACCTGCTTGGGCAGAATGGGCAGCGCGATGAGCTGGCAGTGGGGATGCTCCAGCGACGCGCCCGCCGCCTCGCCGTGGTTCTTGAAGATGAGGATGTACTTGAAGCGCTTGTCCTTGCGGAGGTCCACAATGCGGTCGCGGAAGGCCCACAGGACGTCTTCCACGCGCTTGACCGGGAGGGTGGCCAGGGTCTGGTTGTGCTCGGGAGTTTCGATGATCACTTCGTGCGCGCCCAGGCCGTTCATCTTGTCGAACATGCCTTCGGCCTGGCGGTTCAGGCTGCCTTCGATGCCCAGCGCCGGAAACTTGTTGGGTACCACGCGCAGCCGCCATCCGGCAGAGTCGCGCAGCGGCGGCGGGCCGCTGTTCTGGCTGGGACGGTAGGCCAGGATCTCGGGCGGCGTCTTGGACTCGTTGCCTTCACAGAAGGGGCAGAAACCGCCTTTCATCTTGAGCGGTTCCCGGGAAAAATCCGTAGGGCGCTTGGCCCGGTCGGTGGCGATGATCACCCAGCGGCCGGTGATGGGGTCTTTCCGGAGTTCAGGCACCCAGGATTTCCTTTCGGGCGAAGAGGAAGTTGTGAGTCACCCTATCTTACGACATGGAGAAGGCGTTCTTGAACAGGGTAATTTCCGGCGCCGCCCCGGCGGCTTCCACATAGACGCTGACAATGTCAAACCGAAAGGCGGGCTGCCCGGCAACCCGGCGCAGATACTCGCGCGCCACCATGGCCAGGTCGTACTGTTTCCCGTGGTCCACTGCGGCTTCCGCGGGCATGACCTCGCGGGAGGAGCGCGTCTTCACCTCGATGAAGCACAGCACGTCGCCGTCCCATCCGATCAGGTCAATCTCTCCCTTGCGGCGGGGCGAGCGGAAGTTGCGCGCCACCATCACGTAACCGTATTGCCGCAGGTAGAAGTAGGCTTCTTCCTCGCCGCGGCGGCCGGTGGCGGCGCGCTCAGGCGTGACCGGCGCGCGATGCAAGAGACGCGCGGCTGCGTCCAAAGCGCGGATGGCGAAACGGGTCAGTTGCCCAGACATCGGATTGTAGAAGTTACGACGCTCGCGATAGAGCGCGCCGCGCTGCTTGAGGAAGCTTGATCGCCACGAATCGATCCTGGGGGTACAGATAGTCTTCCCCGGACTCATCAATCACACGTAGATATCCACGCTTGGTTGCGGTCGGGTCGGTGATTACCCGATAGATTTTCCCTCGCTCCAGCGACGCTGGATAAGCCCGGTTGTTAATGCAGATGACAAAGCGGGCTTCAACGCGTTTGTGATTGCCGGCCATCAATCCAGGAAACGCTTGATCTTGAGTTCTCTTCTGCCTACTCCGTGCGCTTCGTACCAATGAACCTCCGCTTCTGCCATCGTACCATCGTTGAAGCGAAGCCTGGCCGTTCCCTTCCGCTTCTTCCAGCGCCCTTTGCCGTAGAGCTTGTTCAGCCGACGGATCACCCGGATGGCCCGTCCTACAGCCATCGTTTCGACGTCCTCGATTTTGCCGATGACCTGGAAAGTCATTTTTTCCGGCTTCGACTGCTAACGGATTTCCCGCACCACATCCCCCACGCGGATCACGCCTTCGGACAGCACCTGGGCGCGCAGGCCTCCGCGATGGCGCAATCCCGGGACCACACCGAAGGGATGCGAGGGAGCCCTATCACTCAAAACGGCATCCAGACGAAAGGGATTCCTCGCTCCGCTCGGAATGTGTGAAAAGCTACTTCGGCTCCTTCTCGATGATCCCGATGCACTCTTCCAGCACATCGAGGGCAACGTCCGCCTGCTCGCGGGTGACGATGAGCGGAGGAGCGATGCGCAGCGCGGTTTCGCCCGCGCCCAGGAAGAGCACGCCGCGCTCAAACGCCAGCTCGACGATGCGGTCGCGTTCTTTCTGGGCGGGCGCCTTGGTTTGCTGGTCCTGGACGATCTCCACGCCAATCATCAGGCCGCGTCCGCGGACGTCGCCCACCATGGGGTGCCTCTTGGGCCACGTGGAGATGCGGTCCATGATGTGCTTGCCCACGTCGGCGGCGTTCTGCCGGCCTTCGCGCTCCAGGACGTCGAGCGTGGCCAGCGCCGCAGCGATGCACACCGGGTTGCCGCCGAAGGTGGAAGCGTGCGAGCCCGGCACCCAGTCCATGATGTCGGCGCGCGTCATCATGACGCTCAGCGGCATGCCCGAGGCGATCCCTTTGGCGATAGTGATGATGTCCGGCTCGACGCCGGCGTGCTCCACCGCCCACCATTTGCCGGTGCGGCCCATGCCCGACTGCACTTCATCGGCCACCAGCAGGATGCCGTGCTCGTCGCAAATGCGGCGCAGCTCCTGCAGGAACTCCGGCGGCGCCACCAGGTATCCGCCTTCGCCCTGGATGGGCTCGACGAAAATGGCAGCCACCTCCTCGGGCGGAAGCGTGGTCTTGAACAGCTTCTGCTCGATGAAGCGCGCGCAATCGCGCGCGTATTCGGCGGCGTCGGTACCCGCGGGCCGCCGGTAGAGGTTGGGATAGGGCACGTGGGTTACGCCCGGCACCAGCGGAGCGAAGCGGCGCCGCTGTTGCGCCTTCGACGAGGTGAGGGAAAGCGCTCCCATGGTGCGGCCGTGGAACGCGCCGAAGAAAGCGATGATGTGCTGACGCCGGGTGTGATAGCGGGCCAGCTTCAGCGCCGCTTCCACCGCTTCCGTCCCCGAGTTGCCGTAGTAGATGCGGTGCGGGCCGGGCATGGGCGCGATCTTCGACAGGCGCTCGGCCAGGGTCACCATGCTCTCGTAGTAGAAGTCGGTGCCCGACATGTGGATCAGCTCCGCCGCCTGCTTCTGGATGGCGCTGACCACCTCGGGATGGCAGTGTCCGGTGGAGACCACCGCAATGCCGGCGGAGAAGTCCAGGAACTGGTTGCCGTCCACGTCTTCCATCACCACGCCGCGGCCGCGCTTGGCAACCAGCGGGTAGGAACGGGTGTAGGAAGGCGAGAGCAGCCGCGCATCGCCTTCCAGGACGC
>CAZXVY010000179.1:0-5716 GCA_964644115.1 uncultured Terriglobales bacterium | reverse complement strand
AAGTCGAACATGCGCATGTGCAGGTCGAAATCGCGGCGCGAGACGTAAGCCGCTTCCGCCATCACCGGGTTCACGCTCACCACCCGGGGATCGGCTTGCGCCATTTCGAAACCGAAGACCATCTCCGCGAAAACCTGTTCGGGAGGAAACCCGCGGTGCACCTCGAAGATGTGGCGCACCACCAGGTTGCAACCCGGGTCGGCACCTGAGTCGCCGCCTGAGTCGCCAAGCGCCCGACCGCCCGAGTCGCCAAACGGCTGGCCGCCCGAGTCGCCAAACGCGCGGCCGCAGCGGAGCAGGTCCCGCATCCTGGCATCGGCGGCGTCCAGGTCGCGGCGCGCCGACTCGACCATCGTCCGCAAACCCGCGGCCAGCAGTTTCTCGCGCAGCCTGGCCAGATCCGGGTCCCAGCCCACCTGCGCGCCCAGGGCCGAGCCCCGCATCTGGTCGAGGGGCGCGATCAGTTCCAGGTAACTGACGTTCTCGTTCGCCGCGCGGGAAACCACTTCCGCCAGCATGTCGCCGCGACGGTTCTTTGTAGCCGCATCGAACTTGAGGAAGGCCTGGAAAAAGTGCTCGCTGATGGTTTCGCCGTCGTCGGGCACGAAGTTGCGGATGGAGAAGGCGTCCACCATCCGCAGGTAGAGCGCGTGCTCCTCGAAGGCCCGGGTCACGGGCGGGCGCCCGTGGGCTTCATCGCAGGGAGGCGGCACGAGCGTCGAGGTCTTGCGCTCCACGCACAGCCCGTCCTCGGCCGCGTAGCGGATGTAACTCTCGGCGTACACCGCTCCCGAGAGGTGGTTGTGCAGGTCTCCGCCCTTGGGCAACTGGCGCAGGAAGAGGAGCAGCTCCGCCTGGCGCCCGCGAATGCGCTCCAGGTGCTGCGAAGTTCTCAGCTCCGCGGAAGCGCCGCCTTGCGCTCCCGCCAGGACGGGCACGAACAGGGTCAGCGACAGCAGCCAAACGCATTTTGGGCGCACAGCAGTTTTCCTCCGCGAGCAAGTCTTGGGATTTTAGCTGATGCCATAGAATGTCCGCGTGGAAAAGAGCCTGCAGGAAACCTACGCGCCCAACAACGCCTGCTTCGGATGCGGGCCGGCGAACCAGAAGGGCCTCCGTATACGGAGCTTCGTTGCCGGCGACGAGGTGGTGGCCGAGTGGCAGCCCGAGCCGCACCACGAGGCCTTCCCCGGGATGCTCAACGGCGGCATCGTCGGGGCGCTGCTGGATTGCCATTCCAACTGGACGGCGGCCCACCACCTGATGCGGGCCGCGGGCGCCGATCGTCCGCCGTGCACGGTGACCGCGGACTACGCCATCCGCCTGAAGCGGCCCACGCCCACGAACGGCGCGGTGCGGCTGGTGGCGCGCGTGGTGGAGTCTTCCGGAAACCGCGCGGTGGTGGACGCCGAGCTGCTCGCCGGCGGCAAGGTCTGCGCCACTTGCCGCGGGACGTTCGTCGCCGTCGAGCCCGGACATCCGGCGTATCACCGCTGGTAACGCGCGCATTGTTTGCGAACTGGGGTTCGCGCGCTGGAGTTCGCGGGCTGGAGTATGCTGTTCGGCCTATGAATCGCACTGTGTGTGTGGCTGCGGTCGTGTTCTGCTTTCTGCTTCCGGCCAGCGCCCAGGAGTGGGCGCGGGCGTCGCTGGAGAAGTCGCCTCGCCACCAGGAGTGGGTCGCAGTGAAGCACGGCGAGCGCACCGTGCACGCCTTCCTGGTCTATCCGGAGAGCAAGCAAAAAGCTGCTGCGGTGGTGGTGATCCACGAAAACCAAGGGCTGACCGACTGGGCGCGCAGCCTGGCCGACCAGCTCGCCGCGGCGGGATACATCGCCATCGCCCCCGACCTGCTCTCGGGCAAGGCGCCGGGAGGAGGAAAGACCAGCGATTTCCCAAGCGGGGACGCGGCGCGCGAGGCCATCGGGGCGCTTGATCCCGAACAGGTTACCGCCGACCTGAACGCCGTTACCGACTACGTCCGCAAGCTGCCCGCCGCCAGCGGCAAAGTGGCGGTGGCGGGATTCTGCTGGGGCGGACGGCAGAGCTTCCGCTTCGCTACCAGCCGCGGCGACCTGACTGCGGCGTTTGTCTTCTACGGTACCGGGCCGGAGAGTGTGGCTGCGGGCGTTGCTTCGATTCGGGCGCCGGTGTTCGGCTTCTATGCGGAAAACGACGCGCGCATCAACGCCACTCTTTCCGCCACCGAGGGGGCGATGAAGGCCGCCGGCAAGCGCTTCGAGGCGGTGACCTACGCCGGCGCCGGCCATGGCTTCATGCGCTCGGGTGAGGCTCCGGATGCTTCTCCGGAAAACCGGAAGGCGCGGGAAGACGCCTGGAAGCGCTGGCTGGCGGTGCTGAAAGCGATGTGACCGTGACCTGTGACCATGACCAGTGAGGAACTGCGACAGAACCACCTGGGGCAGATCGAGCGGCTCAGAGCCGCGCTTCGATCTCAGACGGCTAGGTGAATTCCGGCTCCGGCAGATGGCGAGCTCTGTGCTGATCGCAATGGGCATTTCGACTCCGCCTGCGCATCCACAGAACGGCCCTGATTTTCACAGATTTCAATCCTGCCTGGCCGTGTTGAAATAGACGCAAATGTCCACTCCCGGCTCCTTCGCCGACTCGGTCAAACAGCAGGCGGACATTGTCCGCGTGGTGGGCGAGTACGTGAAGCTGAAGAAGTCCGGGGCGCAGAATTTTTCCGGGCTTTGCCCCTTCCACAAGGAGAAGACGCCCTCGTTCTCCGTGCACGCCACGCGCCAGTTCTTCCATTGCTTCGGATGCGGAGTCTCGGGCGACGTCTTTACCTTCGTGCAGAAGCTGGAGAACGTGACCTTCCCGGAGGCGGTGCGGGCGGTGGCCCAGAAGCTGGGTATTCCCGTACCCAAGGCGGCATTCGGAGGCGGCGGCGACGGTCCGGACGCGGGCCTGCGCACAGCCCTGCTGGACGCCCACGAGCGCGCCTGCGCCTTCTTCCAAGAACAGCTTCAAGAGTTTTCGGGCGCCCGCGCCCGCGAGTATCTGGCGGAGCGCGGCCTCACCGCCGAGGCCATCCGCAAGTTCCGCATCGGCTACGCTCCTGACTCCGGCTTTCTGCTCCGCGACCGGCTCAAAGGCGCGTTCCCGGACGAAGTGCTGCGGGCCTCCGGCCTGCTTTCGTGGAAACAGGAGGGCGGGAAACAGGAGAGCGGGAAGCAAGAAGGCGAGGGCGCCATGTACTCGCGCTTCCGCAACCGGGTGATGTTTCCCCTCTCCAGCGAAACTGGGAAGATTGTCGCCTTCACCGGGCGGACGCTGGCGCAGGATGAAAAGTCCGGCCCCAAGTATCTGAACTCTCCGGAGACGGCCATCTACTCCAAATCGCGCGTTCTGTTCAACCTGGACCGGGCGCGGGAAGCGGTGCGCAATCTGGGCTACGCCATCCTGGTGGAGGGCCAGATGGACTGCATCGCGGTGGACTCGGCGGGCCTGCACAACGTAATCGCCAGCTCGGGCACGGCCTTCACCGACGCCCAGGCCCGCCTGCTGGCCCGCTTCGCCCGCAAGCTGGTGGTGAACTTCGATCCCGACGCCGCCGGCGCGGCGGCCGCCGAGCGCTCCCTGGCCCTGCTGGTGGAGGAAGACTTCCAGATCAAGGTGCTGACGCTGGAGCCGGGCTTCGACCCCGACCTGTTCCTGCGACGCCGCGGGCGCGAGGCCTACGCCGCCGCCCTGCGCAACGCGCCCAAGTATTTCGACTACCTCATCGAGCGCGCCCGCACCCAGTTCCCGGTGAGGACGCCGGAGGGCAAGGTGCAGGCGGTGAACTTCCTGCTGCCGCACATTCACCGGGTGCCGCACCGCATAGCCCGCGACGAACTGGCCAACGAGATCGCCCAGAAGCTGGATATTCAGACGGCTGCGCTGCGTCAGGAACTGCGGCATGCGGCGAGCGCGCGGTCGGGCACGGTGAAAACGGCCGCCGAGCCCCAGGTGACGGATGCCGAGCGCATCCTGATACGCGCGCTGGCCTCGGGCGGGCAGGTGCAGGTGGAGCGCTCGACCACGGCTTCCGAGCCCGACGAACAGCTCGACTTGGCGCGGCACGCCCGCTTTACGCTTTCCTCCGAGAACCTGCACCTTGGCCTGTCGGGGGAGACGTTAATCCAAGCATTGCTGGGGGCGGAAGGCGCCGACCCCATGTCGCTGCCGCTCTCCGACTCCGACCGCCGCCTGCTGGCCGCCACCCTGATGGACGAGCGGGAAGAACTGACGCCCAACCTGCTGGAGGGCGCCCTCGAGGCTCTGCGCCGTGTCCATCTGGAGCGCCGCCAGCGACGGCTTAGGTCCCAGATTGCCGACGCCGAGCGCCGCCAGGACTCCGCGGTCCTGGTGCAACTGCTGCGGGAGAAGCAGGAAGTGGACCGGGAGCTGACCACCCAATAAGCGGTTTGCCGCTGCTCCCGGCGAGCTGGTTTTCCCGGGTCGAGTACAGCGAAAAGTCCTGATCTTGCAGCCCTCTCAGGAATCCCCTGGGCTGCCGCTAACATCTAATGATGGCAAAGGCAGTTGCGGTGACCCACCCATCGGAACCAGGCCTCAGGCGGGCTGGAAGCCCCGGAAGGTTTGTGCTAACATTTGTAGGGTTGTCCACTTTCCGTTCGCAACTTCCTGGTAACGTCCGCAATGAAGTTGTCTGCCGTCAGGGGTGTCGGCCCCTACTTTGAGAGGAACTGAGCTTGGCTCTCGACGACAAGTTTGAAGATATCAAGAAGCTGATCGATGCAGGCAAGGAGAAGGGCTACTTGACCTACAGCGAGGTCAACGACCTCATTCCCGCCGACGTCCACTCGCCGGACGACCTGGACGACCTGCTGACCACCATCGGCACGCAGGGCATTGACGTGCTCGAGGGCCATCCCAAGATGCCGTCCTCGGACCTGGAACGGAAGTTCGAGCACGAGATCGAGGCCGGCGAAGACGTCGAACTCGACCTTTCCCCCGGCGCCCTGGAGAAGACCAACGACCCGGTGCGCATGTACTTGCGGGAGATGGGCACGGTGCCGCTGCTGACCCGCGAAGGGGAAGTGGAAATTGCCAAGCGCATCGAGCGCGGGCAGCTGCGCGTGCTGCAGGCCATTTCGCGCTCTCCCATCGTGATCCGCGAAATCCTGGCCATTGGCGACGACCTGAAGCGGGGCGCCCGCAGCATCAAGGAGATCGTCACCATTGACGAGGAGGAGATTACCGAGGAAATCATTGAGGCCCGCATCCGCGACGTGCTGCGCCGCATCGAGGGGCTGAACAAGCACTACCGGCGCGCCGTCCATCTCAGCGAGCGCATCACCGACATCTCGGAGAAAAAGCGCCCGCGGGACTACCGCCGGGTGCGCTGGAACCTGGGGCGCGAGATCGTGGGGCTGTCGCTCATCATCCGCAGGTTCGGCTTCACCAACGCCGAGCGCAAGCGCCTGATTGACCGCGTGAACAAGACCGTGGAGGTGATGCGCTCGCTGGACCGCCAGGTGACGGCGCTGGAGAAGAAGATTGACGCCACCCGCAGCGAGGACCTGAAGAAGGAGTACCGCAAGGCGCAGCGCCAGTGCCGCTCCGACCTGGAGCGCCTGGAGCAGGACGCCGGCGTCGTTTACCTGGAGCTGCGCCGCACGCAGCGCGAAATCATCCAGGGCGAGATCAACGCCGAGCAGGCCAAGCGCGAACTGATCGAGGC
>CAZXVY010000178.1:0-5733 GCA_964644115.1 uncultured Terriglobales bacterium | reverse complement strand
ATCTTGGCCCATCGCCCAACCTGAAGTTGGTACTTCGGTGTGGCGCTGTGCCCATGTCGGAACGGACACCCCTCGGCGGGTGGCCAGGGCGGGCGCCCCGCACTCCACTTCGGCTTGTTGTGAGGGTGCCCCACGTTCGCGCCGTTAAGGTTCGGCGCTCAACGTGGGAAAGCGTAAGACTCGGCGAGTAAGCTCGGGCTACGTGTGGGTACCCGTCTAACTACTTCAGCATCGCCCTAGTTCATGTCGAACTGCTCCTGGTGCACGGCGTCGCTCTTCACGATCACCGTCTTCCCGGTCAGCTCCTCGAGTTCGTTGAGCAGGCGCCCGCCATTGGCCTTGAGGTTCTTGGCGACTTCCGGGTGGACGCGCAGTATCACGTCGCCGCGTTCCAGTTGCTTCACCATCTTGCGCATTTCCACGTAGATCTCGTTGCACACCGTGGCCACGGACTTGATCAGCCCGGTGCCCGTGCAATAGGTACAAGCCATGCCCAGGGTGCGTTCCAGCGACTGCTTTACCCGCTTGCGGGTAATGGCCACCAGGCCGAAGTCGTTGAACTGCAGCACCTTGGTGGGGGCGCGGTCGCTGCGCAGGGCTTCTTCCAGGGCCTGCATCACTTTCTGGCGGTTGCGGCGCTCGTCCATGTCAATGAAGTCAATCACGATGATGCCGCCCAGGTCGCGCAGCCTGATCTGGCGCACGATCTCCTGGATGGCGTCTACGTTGGTCTTGACGATGGTGTCCTCCAGGCGCGCCGTCTTCCCCACGTACTTGCCGGTATTGATGTCCACCGCCACCAGCGCCTCGGTCTGGTTGATGACGATGTAGCCGCCGCTCTTCAGCCAGACTTTGGACTTCAGCGCCTTGTTGATCTCCTCCTGGATGTTGAACTGCTCGTAGAGCGGGGTCTCGTTGGTGTAGAGCTTGATGCGCTTGACCAACGAGGGCTGGAAGCGGTTGATGAAGCGCAGCACGCGCTCGTATTCCGGCTCCGAGTCCACCCAGATTTGCGAAAATGTCTGCGTGACCTGGTCGCGCAGGATGCGCTCCACCAGGTTCAGGTCGTGGTAGATGAGCGCCGGCACTTTGCCGGCGTCGGCGCGCTGCCGAATCTCGGTCCACAAGCTGATGAGAAAGCGGATGTCCGCCCGCAATTCGTCCTCGCTGGTGCCGGCCGCGGCCGTACGCACGATGAACCCGCCATGGGCGCCATTGCGCTCGCTGGCCAGAATGCGCTTCAGCCGCTGCCGCTCTTCGTCGGACGCGATCTTGCGGGACACTCCGATGTGGTCCACCGTCGGCATGTACACCAGGTAACGCCCGGGCAGCGCGATGTGGCTGGTGATGCGCGCCCCCTTCCGCCCGATGGGCTCCTTGGCTATCTGCACCAGGATTTCCTGCCCTTCCTTGAGCAGGTCGGTAATCAGCGGACGCGGCCCGCGCTGGATGTTGCGGCGCCCGTGCCCCCGCTGTCCGCGGCGCTGTCCCCGCTGCCGGTCAGAGCCCGGCCGCTGAACTCGCTGCTGGAATCCCGCGGTGGCGGGAGCGCCGCGCAACTCGGCGCTGGCCTCTCCGGCCGCTTCCTGACCATCGGCCGCCATTTCCGCCTCTTCCAGCATCTCGGTACCGGTTTCCTCTTCTTCGTCGCCTTCCTCCTCCTCGTCGGTGGCGAAGCCCGGGGCCTCGCTTTCGTAATTGCCGGTGGCGGCGCGCTCGATCAGGGAATCCTTGTGGGCATCGCCGAACTCGGCCGCGCGGTCCAGGGTTTCTTCTTCCAGTTCCTCGAAGCTGACTTCGTCGTCCTCGGCAGCCAGGCCGGACAACTCCACTTCGCCCTCGTCAATCTCTTCCTCCAGCATCTGCGAGCCCGCGGACGGCAAGCCGCGCTCCTCCGACCTGTGAGCAGCAGGCGCCTCTGCGGCCGGTGGCGCAGCCGACTGGACTGCTTCGCCGCCGTTTTCCGTCGCCCGCCGCTGGAAAATCTCCAGGCCCTTCCGCAGCGTTGCCCGCAAACGGCCCTCGGCGGCTTCCGCCGGCGGTGCGCCGCGTAATTCTTCTGCCGTGCCCGCGACCGCGGAACGCTCTTCGGCCACGGGTGCTTTGGGCTCCGGTTCCTTGGGCGATTGCTTCTCCTCCCAGTCGGCCGGACCGGTGTAGCCACCCACAATCTCCAGCGTCGCCGGAGCGGAAACCGCCTCCGCCGCATCCCTCGTCTCCTGTTTCTGAACCTCCGGAGCAGAAGGCGCAAAAGCCGTGGTGGCCGCCGGCCCCTCGGCCAGGGGCGCGGGTTGCGCCTCCGCCTTGCGCCGGTACTTGGAAATGGACTCACCCGGCAGAATCATGGGCTCGTAGGCGGGCGCTCGGCGCGGCGGCGGAGGCGCTGCCGGCGGTGGCGGTGGCGGCAGCGCGACCACCTGCTCGCGCCCTGCTTCGGCTGCCGGAGGCGGCTGCGGTGGCTGCCCTTGCTGCTGCGGAAGTTCGCGCCCGCCGCGCCCCCGACGACGCCGGCGTCCGCGCCAGCGGCGCGAGCCGTCGTCCTCGCCAGAAAAGGCGCCCGACTGCGGGGCTGCGGGCGCTCCCGGCGCCGCAGCTTCCCCCACCGAGGCCCCCGTCGAGGCCCCTGTCGAGGCCGCTGACTGCGCCTCACCTTGCTGTGCTGGCCGCGCCGTGCCCTTGGCCACGTCGTCTTCCACGCGGGTCACCACCGCGTCGTATTCTTCCTGGTCTTCGAAGAAGTCGGAAACGTAGAGAAACGCATCGCGCTCCAAGCCGACGTCCACGAACGCGGACTGCATGCCCGGCAGCACCCGCGTCACCCGGCCCTTATAGATGGACCCGGCGAGCGTGTACTCGTTCTCCCGCTCGAAATAGATTTCCGCTAGTTGGTCGTCCTCCACGATGGCCACTTTGGTCTCGTGGGGTGTGGAGGATATATACAGTTCCTTCGGCATGTTGGCTCCGGTACCGGCCCCGCCTTGGCGGGGGACGCGGTATCACCGGCAGTAGCAGGAGGGGCGAAACAGGATCAGGAGGGGCGCGGAGGGAACCCGTTTCCCCGGGCTAGAAGCCGCCCTGGGAGCTGAATTCCGGAAACTTGCAGCTTTCAGAATCTTCGCACCTGTTTGTGCCCGCCGGAGTTGGTGGCCACCCTGCCCGCTCATCGGCGGACGGGGCCGTTTCCCATTCGGCGTCACTGGCTCTCGCTCAATCTTGTTCCGGCCCTCGTCTTCCGGCCGGCGCTGCCCTGGTTATCGTCAGGGCGTCACGAATCTTGTTCTGCCATCGTCCGTGGGGCTGCTGCCCACCGCAAACGACTCGAACTGGTTCACGGACGTTCCGTCCCGACGCAGTCGGGACTCGACCCCAGGAGTATACCCCAGCCCACCCCAATTAGCGATGCCATCACCTTTTTCCGCCCAGGTTTAGGAGAAGCAACATTGACCGGTCCCACTGCACCGCTTATGATTCTGCCACCGGTTGCTTCTCCCCCTTGAAGGAACACTCCATGAAGGAACGCCTCATGTCTTGTCTCTCCCTGAAGCTGGGGATTTTTGTCGCTCTCATGCTGCTCGGCACTCCGGCCGCTTACGCGGCCGACGTAGCTCTGGCCTCCAGCCGGGCGCATGACTGGCTCAAGTCGCAAATGGCCCCCACCGGCCTGGTGGACAGCTATCGCGACAAGAGCGACACCTGCTACACCTACGATCAGGCCGTAGCTACGGTGGCGTTTGTGGCCCGCGGCGATTTCGCAAGCGCCCGCCGCGTCCTGGACGCGCTCGCTACCCTACAGAACCCCGACGGCTCCTGGAACAGCGCTTACCACTGCAAGACCGGAGCCTCGCTCAGCAGCACCCGCTACGTGGGCTCGAATGCCTGGGTGGTGGTGGCCATCGCCCACTACGAGAAGCGCGCCCCCGACACCTTCACTTACCACATGATGGGCGAGCGCGCGGTCAACTGGATGCGTCTCTTCCAGCAGGGTGACGGCGGCATCAACGGCGGGCTTGACGCCTCAGGAGTCGTGTTGCCCTGGGCCTCCACCGAACACAACCAGGACGCCTATCCCGGCCTGGCGCATTTTTCCTATCCCGCCGACGCCGGCGATGTGAAGTCGTTCCTCGACAACGTGGTGTGGGAGCCCACGGCGCCGCGTTGGTGGCAGGGCCGCAACGATCCCGCCGACCCGCTCGACGTCAACCCCCTGGGGGTAAGCGCCCTCGGCCCCAGCGGCACCCGCAATTACCAGCTCGCGCTGAATTACCCTCTGACCCATCACCGCAGCACTCAGACCTGGGGCAAAGGGCGCACCCGCATCAGCGTGGACGGTTTCGACTTCAACAGCGACCACAACGACATCTGGCTGGAAGGCACGGCGCAAATGGCGAAAGCCTTCCGCTTGGCGGGCCGCACCGCCGACTCCGATTACTTCATCCAGCAAATCATCAAGGTGCAGCAGTCGAGCGGCGGCGTGCCCTACTCGGTGAAGGGCTCGTTCAACGGCGACTTCACCATGTTGAAGGCTGAGTCCGTGGCCGCAACCGGCTGGCTCATTCTGGCGGTCGAGAACATCAACCCGCTGAGGCCGTAGGGCCCCGGCCTGGCGAAACCCGCCTCCTCCGCAACCCGCAACAGTTCTCCATTCAACAGCGCGCTCCAGCCTTGCTCGTTCGCTGTTCGGACAAAATGACCTTGCAGCGCATTCCGGATGGCAACCGGAGTGCCTTGATCGAAGAGAATCTTCATTAACGAGGGAGAGAGGAGGTTTCGAGGCTCTGGGCAGTGAATTCCAAGACCGACTTGACTTGGTCGCGCGTCAGGCCGTCGTACAAGGCTGCGACCTGGTCGATGGTGAGGCCGTCCTCGAGGTTCTCAAAAACCGCGGCCACCGGGATACGCGTACCGCGGAAAACCCATGCCCCGCTGACCTTTCCAGGCACGCTTTCTACTGCCGGACATCTGGACCAATCCAAGGCCACGGGTCATTTTCCTCGTGATCCCATCATAGCCGAGAGTTCGTGGACCGGTACATGGGTGGGGGGCTGGTCCACGCTTTCCGTAAATACTGGGGGCCCCAGCCTTGTCGCTCCCGCTTTTGGAGCGACAGGCTGGGAGGATTTTCAAACCTGTGGGATCTACGTGGTTCGCAGCGCCCTGGACGATCCCGGCGGCGCCTCGATCCCGTACTGCCGGATCTTGTACAGCAGCGCTTTGTAGCTGATGTTGAGCATGCGGGCGGCGTCCTTGCGGTTCCAGCGGGTTTGCTCGAGGGCGCGGGCGATGGCCTCGGCTTCGGCTTCGTCCTTCATGCCGCGGACCATCTGCTTCAGGTCACTGGTGGCGGCCGCGGGATGGGCGGTGGCCGCGCTCCCATTGGCGGAGGAGCCGTGGCCGTTGGTCTTGCCTTCCAGCTCGGCGATGGCCACTTCTTCGTCGCGCAGGATCAGGTGGCGCTTGACAAAGTTGCCCAGTTCGCGCAGGTTGCCCGGCCAGGAGTAGCGCAGACAGGCCTCCATCAAGTGAGTGGAGAGCGCCAGCGGAGGCCTGGCATACAGCTCCGACTGCCGTGCCAGGAACTGCTTCAGCAACAGCGGGACTTCCTCGCGCCGGTCGCGCAGCGGAGGCAGGGTGAGCACGAACGCGTTCAGCCGGTAGTAGAGGTCTTCGCGCAGCTTGCGCGTGGCGATGGCCTGCTGGATGTCGATGTTGGTGGCGGCGATGATGCGCACGTCC
>CAZXVY010000177.1:0-5762 GCA_964644115.1 uncultured Terriglobales bacterium | reverse complement strand
TGAAACCGGCCGCGGGCAAGCCGGTGTTTCGCATACGCCCGCCGCAGTATGTGACGCAAGAGCTGGTTTCCTTTGTCAGAGAGCAGCTTCAGGATGCAAAATGCAAAATGAAAAATGAAAAATGAAAGAAGCCGGGAAGAGCACGGTGCCTTATCTAACTCTCTTTACATTTTGCATTTTTAACTTTTCATTTTGCACTCTTCATTCATGAAGCCCTTCGAAATCCTTTTCGACCACGCTGAACCGGGCGAGCTGGACGATCCGGCGTACGGATCGTACGGGGGGCTGGGATTTCCACCACCGCCGGAGGAGCGTCCCTGGACGTTCAGCAACTTTGTGCAGTCGCTGGACGGAATCGCGTCGCTCACCGGACAGCACGCTTCCGGATTTCACATTGGGCAGTCGGAGGAAGACCGTTGGCTGATGGACCTGCTGCGCGCCCACGCCGACGCCCTCCTGGTAGGGGTCAAGACCCTGACCGAAGAGGTGGAAATGCGCAGCTACGGCCCGCGCGGGCCGGTGTACCGCATTGTGCATCCCGAGCTGGCCGAATTGCGCAGCCGGCTGGGACGAAAACGCGAGCGGTGCATCTTTGTTACCGGCACGGGCAAGCTGCGGCTGGAAAACTACAAGATCTTCGACGGCGACCTGATGGACACCGCCATTATCACCACGCGCGAAGGGGCGCAGCGGTTGGCGGAACAGACGTCGCATCCGCACGTGAAAATCCTGGCGGCGGGCGACGGGCGCTGGGTGGACCTGCCGCTGGCCATGGCCTTGATCCGGCTGAAACTCGGCGTGCGTTACCTGCTGTCCGAGGGCGGCCCCACGCTCAACGGACACTTGACCCGCGCCCGCCTGGTGGACGAGCGCTTCCTGACCGTGAGTCCCATGGAAGTCGGGCAGACCGCGCCGCTGGACGGGGAGCAGGTTCGCTACGCCATCGATATCCCCATGAGGCTGCGCCCCACCACCTTCACCGGCCCGGGCTTTACCAAGGACGAAGCCCTGTGGTGGACGTGGATGAGCTGCCGCAAGGTGGGCGACCACCAGTTCCACCGCTTCCGTAGGCGAGATCCTTCGCTCCGCTCAGGATGACGCCCGCGGGCTCCCGCTTCGGCTCGCTGCGCTTGCCTCGCTCACGCCCGCAAGTGCGCCGCTACTTGCACTTGCGCTTGAGGTTCTTGAGGATTTCGTCGCGGTTGGGACCGTTGTAGTTGTGGATGAAGCGGGTGAGGGCCTCGGTGACGATGTCGGAGTGGTGGAGCTTCTCCAGCCCGGGCTCGCGCGTGATGTCGAGCCAGAGCCGGTGCACCAGGTGGATGTCTTCCGACTTGAGGTCGGGAGTGTGGGGCCCAATGCGGAAGGTTTCAACCTCGAAGCTGGGCTTGATCACCTGCAGCACGAACTGGCGCTTGGGTTGGGGCATGGCTTCCCAGGCGCGGCCCAGATTGAAGCCCTGCAGTTGTGCCGGCATCTTGGTGGAGAGCCCGGCGACCACGGCCGAGGACTCGAGCTGGTTGGCGGTCTGCACGATGGCCGCCCACACGTCGCGCGCCGGCACCACCAGCAGGGAGACGTGCTTGCCGTAGCTTTCAGCCACGGAAACGGCGCGCGTGAACAGGGTCTGTTCGTAGTCGCTGAAGATCTGGTCGGCAGCCATGTCCAACTCGCCGCCGGGGCCGGTGACCATGCGCGCCGCCATCACCACCACGTCCTGCTCTTTGGTATCGGTGCGCTCCAGCACCCACTTCAGGTGGTTCATGGTGTTGTAGTCGCGCACGGTCACCAGAATGTTGCCCGGCCGGGTGCCCACCGTCTCCTGGCTCACGGTTTCTTCGTGCTGGAGCTGGAAGTGCTCCTTCATCTGAGCGCCGCTGGCCGCCAGCTTCCTTTGGTTGATGCGCTCGGAAACGGTGAAGATGAGGAAGAACGAGCCGGAAAAGATCAGCCCGGCGATGGTGGCGATGGATTTGGTGAGCAGGTTGGTGCTGGCCGTGGCCAGCAGGATGAAGAAAACCGTCACTAGGCCCAGGGGAATCTCCCGGCCGGCGATGGTCAGGTTGGGCGGCATCTTCCAGCCACGCTCTCCCTTGTGCTTGTAGCGCAGCACCAGCATGGAAAAGCTGTTGAAGGTGAAGCTCCAGATGACGCCGAAGGCGTACGCCTCGCCCAGGAGGTAAACATTGCCGCCGCTGGCCAGGATGGTGGCGATCTGCAGGCCCACGATCAGGTTGATGATGCGGAAGGTGGTCCCGTAGCGCTTGTGGGGCTTGCGAAACCAGTCGGTGAGGACTCCGTCCTCGGAGATGCGATTCATGACCCCGTTGGAACCGATGATGGAAGTGTTGATGGCGCCGGTGAGCATCAGGAACCCGACGAAGACCACAAAGACGCGGAAGATCAACTTGAGCAGGTGCGGGCCGTACATGTGCATGGCCAGGCCGCTGATCAGGTTGTCCTTGTAGACGGGGATGCGCACGTCGTCGGGGATGATCATCACCGCCAGCAGCGAGCACAAGCCGGTGAACAGGAAACTGAAGATGCCGATGACCACGGCCGCCTTCTTCAGGTTGAGCAGCTTGGGGTGGGCAATCTCGCGGTTCACCTGGGCCAAGGTCTCTTCGCCGCTCATGGCCAGCACCGAGTGCCCGAAGGCGATCATGATGCCGAACAGCCCGAAGGTCAGGTGCCAGTCGGTGCCGTAGAGGAAGCCCAGCGCGTCTTTGCTGAACTGGAGATTCGAGGGCACGGGCCAGGGGGGCAGATGGTAGTCGCCCTTGAGCAACGTGAGCGCCGACCAGCCCAGCAGGATCACCACCATGACGGTGGTGATCTTCATCACGGTGAGCGCCTTATCGCTGGATTCCTCCAGGCCCTTGGTGTTCTGCCACCAGTAGAACAAGGTCATGGCGATGCAGAACACCATGGCGGCGAGGTTGGTGTTGATCTGGGGCGTGCCGCCGAAAATCTCGTAGATGGCGCGAGGTAACCAGCCGTGGGCGTCGGCGGAGGCGAACAGCTCATTAATCAGCCCGGCGACGTAGTGGCCGGCAGAAACGCCGGAAATGGGCCCGGTGAGGATGTAGTCGAACATCAGCGCCGAGACGCTGACTTTGGCCAGGGTGCCGCCCAGTGCCTCCTTGACCACGCGGTAGACGCCGCCGCGCGTGAACATGGAGCAGCTCTCCACGTACACCGCGCGCACGCAGAAGGCGAACACCATGACTCCGAGGATGAACCAGGGTGCGGCCTTGCCCACGGCCTGCTCGGCAATGCCTCCGGCATAAAAGGCTGAGGAGCCCAGGTCGTTGAGGACGATGGCCGCTGCCCGCCAGAAGGAGATGAAAGTGAGCATCACCGAGGTCGCGACCACGATGCGAACCCGGTTCGACCCCGAAGAGGGCTGCTCCTGAGAAGAGGGCATGGTGCGGCGGAACAGAGCGGCACCGGCTTGCCGGTGCGGTCCAACGAAACGTTGCGAGTCTACGCCGGGGAAAAGTCCGAGGTCAACGTGGGGCGCTTCGGTGGGGCGCGTAAGGGAGCGCGTCCACCTTATTTGCTACACTCGGCGCGTGGGCAGGATCTCCGCGAAGGCCTGGCTGCTGGCGGGCGCGTCCGGCGTGCTGCACGCGCTGCTATTTCTTTCTCCCGGCTTCTCCGTCCTCAGTTGGGTGGCGCTGGCGCCGCTGCTGGTGGCGCTGACCCTGCCTTCGCGGCCGGGCGCCGCTTCTCCTACAGCGTTGGTTTCTCCGGGGGTTTCACCGGGCCAGGGATTCCTGCTGGCCTGGGCCGCCGGTGCGGTTTCTCTGGCGGGGAGCTGCTCCTGGGTATTCCACGTGATGCACAGCTACGGCGGCCTCTCGGGGCCGGTCTCAGCCGGCATCATGGCGCTGTTCTGCCTCTACTACAGCCTGTTTCACGGCCTGTTCGGCGCGCTGTTCGTGCTGGCTTGGCGTTTGCCCAGACTCACCGGCGCCCGCGCCCTGATGCTGGCGCCTCCGCTGTGGGTGGCATGCGAATTGTGGCGCACCCGGGTGCAGGGTTTCCCCTGGGACCTGCTGGGAACGGCCGCGGTGGACAACCTTCCGCTGGCGCAAGTCGCAACCGTCACGGGGGTGTACGGCCTGTCCTTCATCATTGTCCTGGTCAACGCAGCCTTCGCCGCCGCGCTGCTTTTGCCCGCGAGCGGGCGGCGTGCCGTGCTGGCGGTGTCGCTGGCGGGCGTGGCCGCGCTCGAGTCGGGCAGGCTCGCAGACCCTCCACCGTACGCTTCGACACACACCGCTGTGCTCTTACAGCACAACATCTCCGTAAGCGAAAGCCGGTGGACGGCCGAGAGCTTCGACCGGACGCTGCAGGAAATCAGTGCCCTGAGTGCCGCCACCGCGGCGCGCAGCGCAGGGAAGGGAAGTCCGAAACTGATTGCGTGGCCGGAATCGCCGGCGCCGTTTTACGAAAGCGATCCCACCTTTCGCCGCCATGTCAGTTTGCTGGCCATGGCGACCGGTGCCCATGTGCTGGCCGGCGACATAGCCTTGCAGCCCAGTCCCCGGCCCGGGCGGCGGCAGCAGGCGCTGAACTCCGCCTCCATGATTGCGCCCGACGGAAGCTGGTTGGCCCGCTACGACAAGATCCACCTGGTTCCGTTCGGCGAATATGTTCCCTTTGAGGAACTGCTGTTTTTTGCCGGAACCCTGACCCGCGAGGCGGGCGATTTCGGGCGCGGCAGGGAGCGCACTCTGTTGCCGCTGGGCGAGCACCGGGTAGCCGTGTTCATCTGCTACGAAGCGGTGTTCCCCGAGGAAGTGCGGGAGTTCGCCCTGGGCGGCGCCCAGGTGTTCCTGAACATTTCCAACGACAGCTGGCTGGGCGATAGCGGCGGACCCGCCCAGCACCTGAACATGGCGCGCATGCGGGCCATCGAGAACCGGCGCTGGCTGCTGCGGCCCACCAACTCGGGGATTACCGCATCGATTGATCCCTACGGCCGCGTAGTGGCGCGGGCGCCGCGGGACCAGCGCGCGGCGCTGGAAGCGCCCTACGGGTTCATTACGGAAACCATGTTCTACACGCGCCACGGCGACGTGTTCGCAGTGGGCTGTGCGATAATCGCGTTGGCGGCGCTGTTGCTCCTCTTGCGCCGCAGGCAGGCCTAAAGGCGGCTCCCATGGTGGAAGAACTCGAACGCGAATACAGCACGGTCCGCGAGAAGGCGCGCGAACTCCGGGAGTACCTTTGACGCGCCCCGCCTGCGCACGCAATTAGCCGAGGTCGAGAAGAAAGTCGCCGACCCCGGCCTGTGGTCGAATCCTGAACAATCCCAGCAGGTGATGCGCCAGCGCAAGCGCCTGGAAACCGCGCTGGCGACGGAGGCCGACTTGGCGCGCCGCGCCCAGGACATCGCCGCATATTTTGAGCTGGCGCGCGAGGGCGAATCCGTGGAGGCCGACCTGCGGCGCGAAATTGACGCCCTGCGCGCGCTGGTGGACAAGCTGGAAACCACCACGCTGCTGGGCGGTGAACACGACGCGCGCAACGCCATCGTCACCATCCATCCCGGCGCCGGCGGCACCGAGTCGCAGGACTGGGCCGACATGCTGCTGCGCATGTACCTGCGCTGGGCGGAGCGCCAGGGCTTCTCGACCGTACTCAACGACTACCAGGCGGGCGAGGAGGCGGGGCTGAAGTCGGCCACCTTCTCGGTGAACGGCGAGTACGCCTATGGACTCATGGCCGGCGAGATCGGCGTGCACCGGCTG
>CAZXVY010000176.1:245-5790 GCA_964644115.1 uncultured Terriglobales bacterium | reverse complement strand
GGGCGCGATCTTGCTGGAGCAAACGCCAGCTCAGCCAGCCTAGGGAAACCGCCAGCACCAGCATAATCGCCACGAACAGTGTTAGAAGGTAGCGCGGCGACCGAAACCACCGACTGAGCGACATTCGTTTGCTCGGAAAGGACTTGCGCCATTCTAGCCCTTAACGTTAGACCGAGATGGAGATTCCGTCAGGGTTCTGTTAAGTCTCACGCCGGCTTTCTGGGTGGGGTGGCGCAGGCGTTTCACGCCTGCGGAACCCCGAGTTGGTGCGGCATTTCGGGCCGTGCGCGAGGCACGCAGGTGCCTCGTCGAAATGGGCACCAGTGATGTTAGGCGGGGACTGTTGCCGCTGCGCTGGCGAGGATGGTGTGCAGGCGCACAGCAGTGCGCAGCACTCTCGCATCCTGGCCGTGGTCTGCGGTGAGTTGCAGCCCAAGTGGCAACCCGCTCGCAACCGGGATGGGAATGGAAATGGCGGGAGTTCCCAAGGCGGTCCACGGTGCGTTCATTCTGGGATCGCCGGTCGAGGCCAACCCCAACGGTGCCGGCCCTGTGGCGGCAGGCGTCAAGATCACAGGTGTGGCCTGGTACATCTCGGCCACGCGCGCCTTGCACTCCGCGATATACCTCCTGGCTTCGTCGTATCGCTCCACAGAAATCTGCAGACCCTTGCCAACCAAGTCCACAAGTCCCGCGCCCAGCCGGGAGCCGTACTCCTGAAAGCGTTGCTGGTGGAATCGAGCACCCTCATAGAACGTTATGGTATCGGCCGCATCGGAGAGCTTGGCAAGCATTCCGGCGATGTCGATGGACCGGATGGACGCGCCCGCGTTTCGCAACACGGAAAGGGCATTCTGAAAGGCGGCCGCCATTGCAGGCTCGACCTCAGGCAGGGGTGCGGGCGCTCCCAGCGCCAAATCCTCTGACCGGCCCGCCGGATGTCCGATCGATTCCCAGAGCAGGAGCATGTCGGCGGGTGTATGCGTGAAGAACCCGAGCGTGTCCAGGCTCTTCGCGAGGGGGAGTACGCCCTCCATGGGGAGAAGACCATAGCTGGGCTTGAATCCGGTAACGCCACAAAAGGAAGCTGGCCGCAGCACCGACCCCTTGGTTTGGGTCCCGAGGGCAAACGGCACCATCCCTGCCGCCACCGCGGCCGCCGACCCGCTGGAGCTTCCGCCCGGCGTGTGCTCCAAATCCCGCGGGTTGCGCGTCGGGGCGGGCGTGCGATAGGCGAAGGCAGTGCAATGCGTCTTTCCCAGCAAGATCGCTCCGCGCCGGCGCAGCTCGCGAACCATCGCGGCGTCGGCAGTGCCGATTCGCCCTTTGTAAATGGACGAGCCGTATTCGGTAGACAAGCCCTTGGTCTCGATGATGTCTTTCACTCCAAAAGTGATTTCGGACAGCTTCCCGTTCCTGGTTGGTCTTTGCGGCAGCACTTGGACCCAGGCGTGAATGGAGGGGTCCATGGCCCGAATGCGATCCAGACATGGCTGTAACGCAAGCTCGCGCGTTTTACGGGAGGCATGCAGCCACTGAGTTAGTGTTTCCAGACGAGGTGTTTCTGCGGTGGCGCCCATCGTCGCTGCGAAGGCGGCAAAAAGGAAAGTCCGACGATCGATCTTACGGCTCTCGGGCAGAAATTACCCCATGGTGGAGGCGTGTTCCGGCTCCACGCGGTAAATCACACGCACCTCGCCGGGCTTGGCGTAGGGATACTTGTCCACGCCCAGATATTTTTTCGCCAGGCGGTCAATGGTGGCGTCGGCGCCTTCCTGAGTGATCTCCACCACGCGCCCGCGGATTTCGAGATAGCGGTAGGGATTGTCGGGGTCAATCAGGGTCAGCGCGACTCGGGGATCGCGGCGGATGTTCTTGTCCTTCTGCCGCCCCAGCGCCGAGTTGACGGTCACCTTACCGCCGTCCAGCTCACACCACACCGGGGTCACCTGCGGACGGCCGTCGGGCATCAGCGTGGCCATGCTGGCAAAGGCGCGCTTCTGGAACAGGTCAAGAAACTTCTCCGGAATTTGTGCAGGCATGTTTTTCCTCCAGCGATTCGATGACGGACTTGAGCCTCGCGTTGCGAGAGATTAAGGTAACACCGGAACCTGGGTTCCGGCAGCGCCGGGTTTACCGATGCCCAAACAAAAAGAACTCCGCGTTGGGATGTCCATTTCGCTCACCGGAAAATTCTCCCGCCAGGGACGCCAGGCGCTGGAGGCGGTGCGCTTGTGGGCGGCCCTCACCGACGAGCACGGAGGCGCGGCGCTGGACAGCGGCGCGCGGCCGGTGCGCATCCTTTATTACGACGACGAAAGCCGCGCCGCCAAAACGCGGGAGAACATTGCCCGCCTGGTGCAGAAAAAGCGGGTGCACATCCTGCTCGGCCCGTATTCCAGCGGCCTCACGCTGGCGGCCGCGGAAATCGCCGGGGAGTACAAGCGCCTGATGTTCAGCCACGGCGGCACTTCCGACGCCATCTACCAGCGCGGCTTCAACCACGTGATCGGCGTGGGCAGTCCGGCCAGTGAGTACCTTCGCGGTTTGCCGCTGTGGCTGGAGAAGCGTTCGCCCGAGTTGCGCAAGGTAGTGGTGGCGCATTCCGCCGCGGGAACCTTTGCCGCCAAGGTGATTCGTGGGTTCACGGAGGCCGCGGTGGCGCTGGGACATCACTCGGAAGAGCTGCTCACCCTGGCCTCGCACAAGCCCGCGGATTTTGTTCGCGAACTGGAGTCGCGCCAGCCGCACGTGGTGGTGCTGGCTTCCACCTTCGAAGAAGAAATCCGCTTGCTGGAGTCGCGGCCGCTCTGGCCGGATTCCGTGCAGTGCGTGGCCGCGGTGTCGGCGGGGGTGCAGGCTTTCCGCGAGCAACTGGGCACGGTCGCCGAGGGCATGATCGGTCCCAGCCAATGGGAGCCGGAAGTGTCTTTCCCGGAGCGCATGGGGCCTGATTCCGCCTGGTTCGTGCAGGCCTTTGGGCAACGCTTCGCCGGCGTCCCGGACTATCCCGCTGCCGCCGCGTTTGCGGCTGGATTGATCGTCGAGGAGTGCATCCGCCGGGCCCAATCGCTCGAGCAGGACAAGCTGCGCGACGCCGCTTCGCTCCTCGACTGCGATACTTTTTTCGGCCGTTTCCGCATCGATCCTTCCACCGGCCGCCAGACTTGGCACCGCATCCTGCTGGTGCAGTGGAGCGGCGAGCGGAAGATCGTCTTAGGGGGCTACGAGCCGACGCGAATCCTGTGATGTGGCCCGGCAACGCTCGGCCGGGACGGTGTGGAAGCGGGCAACCCGCCCGCCTCTGCTAGAATTCCGCTTCGCTTTTTTCCCGGAGACTCCCATGCTGCGGACTGCAAGACTTGCTACAACCTGTTTCCTACTGTGTCTCGCACTGGCCGCGACCAGCGTCGCACAGCAGCCGGTGAAGCCCGAGAGCTTTCACACTCTCACCTGGGTGGGCGATCCGCAGTGGTCGCCGGTGGACGACCGCATTGTATTCACCACCCGCATCTCCAACGAGAAGCGCGACGGCTACGACGCCAATCTCTGGATGGTGCGTGCCGATGGCTCGGGGCTGCGCCAGCTCACTTTCGCGGTTGCCTCCGACTCGGGAGCGCGCTGGTCCGAGGACGGGCGCGAGATCCTTTTTACCTCCTCGCGGGGAGGCTCAGCGCAGGCCTGGATGCTGCCCGCCGAGGGCGGCGAAGCGCGTTGCGTAACGCCGTTTCCGCTCGACGTCGCCGACGTGCGCTGGATTCCGGGCGCGCGAGCCATCAGCTTTACCGCCCGCGTCCTTCCTACGGCGCCCGCCGGGCGCAAGACGGAAAAGGACATGGTGAAGGGGAAGGACCCGGACCTGGAAAAGGGCGTGCGCGTCATCCGCCAGGCCATCTACCGCGCCGGCAAGAGCTACTTCGAAGGGCTGCGCCCGCACCTGTTCACGCTCGACCTGGCCAGCGGCGAAATCCGCCAGCTCACATCCGGGGAGGCGACCGTGGGCGGCTATGAGTGGTCGCCCGACGGCAAGCGCCTCGTGGTCCGCTTCGAGCATCTCGAGGACGCAACCGACATCTCCCGCGCCAAGCTGCGCCTTCTCGATCGCGAAGGAACCTGGATCCGCGACCTGAACGACAAGCCCGGCTACTACGGCCTGGCTGCGTGGCGTCCGGGAAGCGCGCAGGTGATCCTGACCCAGGACAGCCCCGAAGGCTTCAATGAGAAGGTCTTCCTGGTTTCAACCGACACCGCGGAGTGGAAGCAAATCCGCACCGGCTTCGACGGCGATCATGCCGCCTGGCGCTGGAGCCGCGACGGCATGTGGTTGTTCGCGCTGACGCCGGAAAAGGGAAACGTAAACCTGTGGCGCTTCGATCCCGAAACCGGCGCAAGCAAGGGCATGACCACTGGGCGGCGGCAGCTCGGCCTCCATTCCCAGATGTTCGCTTCGCCGGGCTTCAGCCTTTCGCCGGATGCTTCGCGCTTCGTCGCCGCGGAGACCAAGTCCGACCAGCCCGAAGAACTAATCGTCGCTGGGATTGGGCACGACAGCAAGGAGTTCAAGCTTACTGACATCAACCGCGAATGGCGCGCCGCGCACAAGCTGGTGCCGGCCGAGAAGTTCACCTTCAAGGCGCGCGACGGCGCCCCCATTGACGCCTGGATCATCCCGCCCGCCAATCTCAAGCCGGGAGAAAAGCGTCCGCTGGTGCTCGAAATCCACGGCGGCCCGCGCACCATGTACGGCGAGCACTTCATGCAGGAGTTCCAGATGCTGGCGGGGATGAACATGGGCGTGCTGTACGTGAACCCGCGCGGCTCCACCGGTTATGGCGAGGCCTCGACGCGCGCCACGCTCAACAACTGGGGCGGCACTCCCTATGAAGACCTGATGGACGCCGTGGACGCCGCCATCGTTCGCTACTCCTGGGTGGACAAGGACCGGCTGGGCGTAGGCGGCGGTAGCTACGGCGGCTATATGACGGCGTGGATCATCGGCCACACCGACCGCTTCAAAGCCGCCGTCCCCATGCGCGGCGTCTACAATTTCTACAGTTTCCCGCTCACCACCGACATTCCGCACTTCACCGAGGTCGAGTTCGGCGGATTGCTGTGGGCGAACCCGCAGAAGCACTGGGAGTACTCACCCCTCGCCTACGCCAACAAGGTCAAGACACCCACGCTCATCCTGCACAGCGAAAACGATTTTCGGGCGCCCATGCCCGACGCCGAGCAGTTCTACGCCGCGCTGCGCCTGCACGGCGTTCCGGCGGAGTTCGTGCGCTACGCCGACGAAGGCCACGACCTCTCCCGCTCCGGCCGTCCGGACCGCCGGGTGGACCGGCTGGAGCGCATCGCCGCCTGGTTCAAACGCTGGCTGGACCCGGAGGGGAAGTGAGGTTGCTCTATGGGTCTGATGCCACAAGCCGCTGAAGATGAGCGACGAGGTTTTTCGTCTGCAATGAAGGGTTCCGGAACCAATCGGTGGACCAGATTCGATAGATGTTCCAATCTAGGTTCTCAAGCACTTCTTGCCGCAAGCGAT
>CAZXVY010000176.1:0-235 GCA_964644115.1 uncultured Terriglobales bacterium | reverse complement strand
GCACTGTGGTATGCGGCTCCGTCGCACTCAATACCGCAAATGAACGTGCCTGGCCTCTTTGGGTGTCGAACGGCAATGTCAATTCGATAACCTGCAAAGCCCAATTGTGGGACGCCATCATATCCGCAAGCTTTCAGTGTTTGGAGAACCCATTGCTCGAACTCATTTTCGCACTCACCCCCAGAGGCCGTAGCCAATAACATCCGACCGTCACGGGCATATCGCAGGTAATCTT
>CAZXVY010000175.1:0-5812 GCA_964644115.1 uncultured Terriglobales bacterium | reverse complement strand
CAAGATCATCAACAAGGCGATTGAAGCGTCGCGCGCGCGCGAGGCCGCTCGCAAGGCCCGCGACCTCACCCGGCGCAAGGGGGCCCTCGACGGCGGAGGCCTGCCCGGCAAGCTGGCCGACTGCTCCGAGCGCCAGGCTGACCGCTGCGAGCTGTTCCTGGTGGAGGGCGAATCCGCCGGCGGCACCGCCAAGCAGGGCCGCGACCGCCGCTTCCAGGCCATCCTGCCGCTCAAGGGCAAGATCCTGAACGTCGAAAAGGCGCGCTTCGACAAGATGCTGGGGCACGACGAAATCCGCGCCATGATCACCGCCCTGGGGTGCGGCATCGGCAAGGAAGACTTCGATCCATCGAAGCTCCGCTACGGCAAAGTGATCCTGATGACCGACGCCGACGTGGACGGCTCGCACATCCGCACCCTGCTGCTCACGTTTTTTTTCCGCCACATGCAGGAGCTCATCAAGCGCGGGCACGTGTTCATCGCGCAGCCGCCGCTCTACCGCATCAAGAAAGGGAAAAGCGAGCAGTACATCAAGGACGACCGCGAGTTTGTGCGCGTCATGGTGAAGCGCGCTGCCGAGGGCATGGTGGTGCGCTACGGCGAGGGCGCCGCCAAGCTGGAAGGCGCGCCGCTCACCAAGTTCATGACCACGCTCAACGAGTATCTGAACTTCTTCGACAAGGTGGACAAAAGGCTGCGCAACCAGCGGGTCACCGACCTGCTGCCGCGGCTCGGCCTGGCCATGCGCTCCGACTTCGAGGGCGACAAGAACTCGCCTCCCAAGAAGCAGGAAAAACTGGAGAAGCAGCTCAAGTCCATGGCCAAGGAAGAAGGCTTCAAGTCCGTGGAGTTGCGCTTCGAGGAAGAGCACAGCCTGTGGGAAGCGCACTTTGCCGATGCGCAGGGCGCGCCCCGCGTGGCCAACTGGCGGCTGGTCTCAACGCCCGAGTACCGGCAGATGGTTTCCAAGTACAAGCAGATCGAGGCTTACATGGAGCCGCCTTTCGTGGTGCAGTCCGTTGGGCGCGGCGCCACCGGCAACGGTGACGAACCTGAAGGCGCAGCCGCGGGCGAAGCCTCCGCCGAAGCTCCCAGTCAGGCCAGCGAAAAAGCCGCGAAGAAGCCCGCCAAGGCCCGGCGTAAGGCTTCCGAGGAAGAAGCCGTGGAGAAAACTTCCGCGCGCGACCTGTTCGACTACGTGCTCAATGAAGGCCGCAAGGACTACAGCGTGCAGCGCTACAAGGGTCTGGGCGAGATGAGTTCGCACCAGCTCTGGGAAACCACCATGGACCCGGAGCGCCGCACCCTGCTCGAAGTGAAGCTCGAAGACATCGCCGAGTGCGAAACCATCTTCTCGACGCTCATGGGCGAGGACGTCGAGGCGCGCCGCAAATTCATCGAAGAGAACGCGCTGGACGTGAAGAACCTCGACATTTAGCTCCTAACGCGGATTCGCGCGGATGACCGCGGATTGTTTTCACCACTGAGACACGGAGAAAATCCGTGCCTTTCTTCCTGCCGCAGAAGCTCCGAGACCTGAGACAGGCCTTCCCCAATAGACACCAAGACAGCGTCTCGCGTTGTGGAACAAACTTGCCGTGCGTGGCGGTCTAATACTCTCAGCAAGGAGAGAAGACCATGCCGCAACGCTGGTTGGCCACGTGGAAAGAGCAGCGACACGGGTATGCCGCGGGGTTCCTCGCGTCCACCTTCCTGTTTTCGCTGTTTCTGTTTGTGAGCTGGCACGAGGCGCGCGTGAGCATTTCATCGCAGAAAGCAACTGGCCTGGCGGCCGTGGAGGAAGGCCCGCTCGGATTTCTCTGGACCGAAGCCACTGTAGGCGGTGTGCCCGGCGGAGTTCCAGGGACTCGGTTGATGGCGCTCTCTGCCGAGGCCGCCACGGACCGGCAAATAGTAAAACAGGCTTCCTTGGCCGTTGTGGTCGCCGCTCCCAACGATGCCGCGGCAGCAGTAGGGACATTAGCCGAACGCCTTGGCGGGTACGTTGTGAGCCTCACTCGCTCGGAAGATGACGACCGGATTCAAACCGCGGAATTGGTTCTGCGCGTTCCCGCCGGGCGCTTTGACGAGACCCGGGCAGAGATCCGCAAGCTGGCGAGTCGCGTCGAGCAGGAAAAAGTAGAGTCCGAAGACATCACCAGTTCCTTCACCGACCGTACCAGCCGCTTGAACAGCCGGCGCGCGGTGGAGCGGCAGTATCTGGAAGTCCTGCGGCGCGCCGCCTCGGTGAAGGACATTCTGGAAGTGCACGAAAAGCTGGGCGAGGTTCGGGAAGAAATCGAAACTGCCGAGGGTGAACTCAAGGCAATGTCGCACCGAGTCGCCATGTCGGGCATCACGGTTGCTTTGCGCTCGGATGCTGCGCCCGTCACTTTGGGTGTGAGGTGGAAACCGGGGGAGTCGTTGAAGCGCGCTGCCAACAGCGCCCTTCAGGCCCTGACTGACTACGCAGAAGTTATGGCCGAACTCATCCTGCGCGTGCCGGTGATCGTGCTGTGGGCGGTGACGCTCTTCTTCCTCGGCGGTTGTGCCTGGAGGTTCCTGCGCTGGCTGTGGCGGATTTTCATCGCCGGGCGCGCCGCTTCCGTCCCCGGTGCTTAGGCTCCGCTCCGGGCACAGAGCCCACTCTCACCGGGGATCGCGCGGTGGAATTTCCCGCGGCGAGAGCGAGAGGGAGAGGCGCAACCCGTCCCTGCGCTACACTTCCCGGCATGCCAGTCTCCGCGATGTCCGATTCCGGGAAGCGGCGCTGTCCGCTGTGCGATCGCGACAACTCCGCGGGCGCGCGGCTCTCTTACGCCGAGGATCCGTGGGTGCTGCGGCAGTGCGCCGGTTGCGGACTGGTGTATCTGGAGAACCCGCCGCCGCAGCAGGAGTTGGAAGAGGATCTGGCCTGGGAGAAAACGTACTACGAAGAGCGGCGGCGCAGACGCGAGCTCGAGCCCGTTCTGCAACGCCTGGGCGCGGCGGTGAATTTTCTGCGCGCGTGCGTCTTCCAGCGCGACAAACTTTCCACGCTGGCAGGGCTGCACTTTCCGCTCGGGCGCATCCTCGACGTAGGCTGCAGCGGCGGCTCGGCCCTGGCCCGCCTGCCCGCCGGCTACGTTCCTTTCGGCATTGAGGTGTCGAAGGTGTTGCACCGGCTGGCGGAGGAAAAATTCTCCCTGCGCGGCGGGCGCTGCGTCCGGGACGGCGCCCTCTCCGGTATGCGTGAATTTCCGGACGCCTCCTTCGATGGTGTGGTGATGATGTCTTACCTGGAGCACGAGCCCAATCCGCGGCAGGCGCTGGAGCAGGCTGCGCGGTTGCTGAAGCCGGGCTCGCGGCTCATCGTCAAGGTGCCGAACTTCGCCTGCTGGAACCGCAGCGTCCGCGGAGCACGCTGGTGCGGTTTCCGCTCTCCCGAACACGTGAACTACTTCACACCCGAGCTGCTTTCCCGCCTGGTCACCGAGTGCGGCTTCCGCGTTCTCCGTTTCGGCTTCTTCGACCGCCTGCCCACCAGCGACAACATGTGGCTGGTGGCGGAGAAGCCGTCCGCGGATTCACGCGGATAAACGCGGATTCAACCACACCGGCCACCCTTCGTGTTCCCTTCGTGTCCTTCGTGGTGAAGAAAATTGCCCGCAAGTTTCCGCTGCTCCTCCGTTCTGGTTATGAAGTGGAGGACTCCTTATGCAGCGCAGGCTGATTACTTTGGTAATTCTTCTGGTGGCCGCGAGTGCCGCGGCCGTGGCAGGGAACCCGCCAGTGACCCAGGGCGGGCTCGAGATCCTGGGCAAAGACGGCAAGTCGGCGGGCGTTTGCCCGCTGAAGCAGACGGACGTGAAGGCGGAAATCTCCGGCTTCCTGGCGCGGGTGAACGTCACCCAGGAATTCTGGAACCCGTCGAAAGAGAAGATCGAAGCGGTATACGTCTTCCCGTTGCCGCAGAACGCGGCCGTGGACGACATGATGCTGCAAGTCGGCGACCGCACCGTCAAAGGCCTGATCAAGCGCCGCGAAGAAGCGCGCAACATCTACGAAGCCGCGCGCCGCGGCGGCCAGGTAGCAGCGCTGCTCGACCAGGAGCGTCCCAACATTTTCACGCAGTCGGTGGCCAACATCCTGCCGGGCGAGCGCGTGCTGGTGACCATCAGCTACGTCGAACTGCTCAAGTACGAAGACGGCGCCTACGAGTTCGTTTTCCCCATGGTGGTAGGCCCGCGCTACATTCCGGGGAGCGTCGCCCTCGGCTCGAAGGGTGGAGGCTGGGCGCCGGACACCGACCGTGTCCCTGACGCTTCCCGCATCACACCTCCGGTAGCGCCCAAAGGGACGCGCGCTGGACACGATATTTCCATTCAGGTCGCGCTCGATGCCGGGGTCACCATCCAGGAGTTCCGTTCCACGTCGCACGAAATTGACTGGGACCGCACCAGCCCGCACAGCGCGCGCGTGAACCTGCGCCGCGAGCGGGTAATTCCCAACAAGGACTTCGTGCTGCGCTACGACGTTTCCGGCGGCCGCATCGAAGACGCGGTGCTGGTGCACAAGGCGTCGGCGGCCCGGCCCAAAGACCTGCGCTCCGGCGGGTTCTTCACCCTGATTCTGCAGCCGCCCGACCGCATTCCCGAGTCGGAGATCACGCCCAAAGAAATCGTGTTCGTGCTGGACACGTCGGGTTCCATGCACGGCTTCCCCATCGAGAAGGCCAAGGAAGCCATGAAGCTGGCGCTCGAAGGGATGCACTCCGAGGACACCTTCAACCTCATCACTTTCGCCGGCGACACCCACATCCTGTTCTCGGAGCCGATGCCCGCAACCGCGGAGAACCTGAAGCGGGCCCAGCAATTCCTGGCCAGCCGCGAGGGCTCGGGCGGCACCGAGATGATGAAGGCCATTCGCGCCGCACTTGATCCCTCCGACTCGCAAGAGCACGTGCGCGTGGTCTGCTTCATGACCGACGGCTACGTGGGCAACGACATGGAGATCATCGGCGAGGTGCAGAAGCATCCCAACGCGCGCGTGTTCAGCTTCGGCATCGGCTCGAGCGTGAACCGCTTCTTGCTGGACAAAATGGCTGAAGCCGGGCGCGGCGAGGTGGAGTACGTCGCGCTCAACGACGACGGCTCGGCCGCCGCCCGCCGCTTCCATGAGCGCGTGCGTACGCCCCTGCTCACCGATCTCGAAATCGAATGGAACGGCATTCCCGTGGCCGACGTCTATCCCCGGCGCCTGCCTGATCTGTTCAGCGCCAAGCCGGTGATCTTGACGGGGCGTTACGGCGTGCCCTCGCACGGGACCATCCGGCTGCGCGGCAAGCGCGCCGGCGAGGCGTTTGCGCGCGACATCCGGCTGGATCTGCCCGGAGCGCAGCCCGAGCACGATGTGCTGGCCACACTGTGGGCGCGGCAGCGGATTGATCATCTGATGGCGCAGGATTGGAACGGCGCCCAGCAGGGCAACATGCAGAAGGGCCTGCAGGAGCAGGTGACGGACCTGGGCTTGCAATTCCGCCTGATGACGCAGTTCACGTCCTTTGTCGCGGTGGAAGAGATGATGGTCACCGACGGAGGCGAGCCGCGCACCATCCAGGTGCCGGTGGAAATGCCCCAAGGCGTCAGCCACGAAGGCGTGTTCGGCAGGTCCGACGATGCGAAGATGATGCGCTCTTTCTCCACGAACATGCCTGCCTCGGCGCCGGCGAAGTCCGGCGTGGCGGGTGGTGTAGGGGGAGGTATAGGAGCAGGGACTGGTCCCGGCTACGTGGGACAGGGCACGGCCTCGCGCCGCAGTCAGGTCGCTGCCG
>CAZXVY010000174.1:0-5817 GCA_964644115.1 uncultured Terriglobales bacterium | reverse complement strand
ACCGGCTGGGGATGCTGGGTGCGGAACCAGCGGATGGACATGTACACGAAGATCGTATCTACAAACCCGAACACCGCCAGCGCCGCGGCCAGGGTTGCTTTCTGCTCGCCGGTAGAGAAGCGGCGCAGCAGCAGGTAGCTCACGTAGATGAGCCAGAGGACGAGGGTGGAGGTGAGGCGGGCGTCCCACGTCCACCAGATGCCCCACACCGGCTTGGCCCACAGCGGCCCGGTCACCAGCACCACGGTGCAGAAAACCACGCCGACTTCCGCGGTGGCCACGGCGACGGCATCGGCGCGCGGCTGCTGGTTCTTCAGGTAAGCGATGGAAGCCACCAGATTCGCAATGAAACAAAGGAAGGCGGTCCACGCCGAGGGCACGTGGTAATAGAAGATGCGCTGGACGTCGCCCATGGTGGATTCGGTGGGCGCGGCGAACATGGCCTGGTGGTATCCCCAGACCAGCAGGGCGAAGGTGGCGAGGGCGGCAAGTGCGGAGGTCGGTTTCATTCGGCGTGCAGAACGCTCTCAAACAGCAAAAGCGAAACGGTTGTGAACACCACATCGTAAACCGCCAGGAACTCTATGGCCAGCCGCGGCGAACCTTCGCCGGTAAGCACGGCGGTGGTGGCCGACACCATGGCCAGCACCGCGGGAATGGAAAACGGAAACAGGATCAGGGGCAGCATGAGTTCGCGGGCGCGGGTGCGCATGGAAAGCGCGGCGAAAAAGGTCCCGCTGACCACCAGCGCCCAGGTCCCCAGCAGGAAAACCCAGATCAACAGGTGGGCCGGGCCGAGCGCCCGCAGATTGTAGAAGACCACGAACAGCGGCGCCATCAGGGCTTCGACGGCCAGCACGAACAGAAAATTCCCCAGCGCCTTGCCCAGGAAGAGCGCGTTGGCGGGTGCGGGCGAGACGCGATAGGCATCCAGCACCTGGTTGCGCAGCTCGCGCACCCAGGCCTGGTTCAGCGCCACCACGGCGGAGAACAGGATGGCCACCCAGGCCAGCCCGCCTACGATGCGGCGCGATTCTTCGGCGGTGGGCTCGAAGGAAAAACTGAAGATCACCACTACCAGCAGGGCGAAGAAGAGCACCGCGTTGATGGCGTCCTTGGAGCGCCATTCCAAACGCAGGTCGTTGGCCAGCGCGGCCCGGGTGACGGCGAACAGGGGGCTCATGGGCGCGCCTCCTGAACCTGCGCCGGCGCGCGCGGGTCGCCCGCTTCCACAGCTTCCGCCGCCGCGATGCCTGGTGCGCGGGCGGCGATGCGTCCCGCAGACAGGCGCAGAGATTCGTCGGCGATATCGCGCAGGTGCGCGGCCTGATGGGTGACCGCGAGAATGGTCTTGCCGGCGGCGCGCATGCGGCCGAGCAGGTCCGTCATGGAGCGGGCGGAGGTTGCGTCCACGTTGGAAAAAGGCTCGTCGAGCAAAAGCAGCTCAGGATCGTGAAGCATGGCGCGTGCCAGCGCCGCCCGCTGCCGCATCCCCTGGGAGTACTCGCCGATAGGACGGTCGAGCGCCGGGTCGAGTCCGACGTCTGACAAGGATTGCGCGCAGCGCTCCGCGCCCACGCCGTAGAGCGCGCCGAAGTAGCGCAGGTTTTCCAGCGCGGAGAGCTCGTCGTAAAGCATGGAAGCGTGCGCCATGTAGCCCAGGCGCGCGCTCACCGCGCGCACGTCGCTTTCACCGAAGAGTTCGATGCGTCCGCTGGTGGGTCGCGCCAAGCCCGCGATCAGGCGCAGCAGGGTGGACTTCCCTGCCCCGTTTTCGCCGAAGATGCCGTACAGGCGCCCGCGTTCGAAGCTGGCGCTCAGGTCGCGCAGCGCAGCGAAGCGCCCAAAGATCTTGGTGAGGTTGCGCAGCTCGACGGCGGGCGGCGGGTTGGCGTGCGAAGCAGACACTTCTCTGGGAGCGAGTTTATCAGGAGCGGCGGGCCCGGCGTAAAGCCGTAGAGACCCGCCGCGGCGGGCTTGCAACGTCTCCGCGAATGCCCGAGACGTAGCCAGCTTAAGAGACGTAGCAAGCTTAAGAGACGTAGCAAGCTACGTCTCTACGGGAGTGTCGAGGGAGGAGGGTCAGGAGCCGGAAGTTGCAGCCGGCGCGGGTTGCGCAGGAGGAGTGGCGGGCGCGACCTGGTCCGGCTTGCGTTCGTACTTGGAGGCGCACTTGGCCTGAAGATGGTGGGCGCGGAAGACGCCGTCGCGATCGAAGCGGCCTTCGACCAGCGCTTGCGAGTCGTCCTTGAAAGTATCGGGCGGGGCCTCGGTGCCCTTGTAGATCACGGGCAGCGTCTGGCCTTGCTCGACCAGCACAAACTCCACCTGCGTGCCCTTGCGCTTGATGGAACCGGGCTGCACGTCGCCGGCCACGCGCAGGCGCTTGGAGTAGCGCGCATCGTCCATGGTGCGCAGCTCGGCAACGGTGACGTAGTAGCTCTTGCTCTGTTCCACGCCGGTGTAGGCGAGATACGCCAGGGAGACCACGATGATGGAAATCGCGCTGCCGAAGCGCAGGTAGCGGCTGGCGGTGGAAGACATGGCTGAAAAGAATCTACGCCGCTGGCAGCAAGAGGGTCAAGGCGCCGAACTGGCGGGTGATGACCGGGGTGCGCGAAGCCGAATCTCCGCGCATTCAATCGAGTCTCCCATCTATTGCGCCAACCGCTCAAAAATCTTCTGGGCGTCGGCAAGGAGAGGGTCGCCCGTGGCCTTGGCCACGAATTCCTGGAGCACCTGACGGCTGCCTTCCGTGTTCCTGCGTCCCAGGGCGCCCAACGCGGCCTTGCGAACGGTGGCAACCAGCGTGACGTGGCCCAGGACGCGGCCGAGCAGAGCCTCCGCCTGCTCGCCGGGGATGGCCGCCGCCGCCTGCACCGCCTGGCTCAGGACCTTGGCGTTGTCATGGGTCTCGCCGAAAATGTACTGCTCCAGGGCCGGCAGAGTGGCCGGGTCCTTCAAAAAGGCCAGTTCTTGCAGGACTTCTTCGCGCACATGGGGCGAGAGCGAGGAAAGGGCTTCGGCAAAGACGAGCGCACACTCCGGCAGCCGGCTGTGACGCAGGGCGGCCAGAGCCGCCTTTTGCACCCGCTCTTCGCGGTGCCGCAGTGCGGGAGCGAGCTGGCGCGGCAGATCCGGGTCCTTCAATTCGGAAAGAATCTTGCACGTGTTGCGCACTACGTACCAGCGCTCGTCCTTCATGCCTTGCCGGGCCGACTCCAGAGCCGGCGGGCCCAAGCGTCCGGCCAGGCGGATGAGGACAAACCGGTTGGCGGCCACTTGTTCCTCGGCCAGAAGCTGAAAGACGCGTGCCATCGCGCCTTCCCCGCTCCAGCACAACAGGGTGCTCACCAGGCGGCCGGTGGCGGGGTCATCGCGCTTGCCCATGTAGATTTCGATCAGGCGCTGGGCGGCGCTGGAGGTGATGAGCTTGGGCAGGGTGGAGCGGCAGCAGGATGCGTGCGGGTCGGGGTGCACACTGGCCCGCTTCTCCAGCGTCCCGCCCACCTTCTGGATGAGCTCGAAGTCCTCGTACACTGCGAGGTTCTTGCACAGGGCGATGAGCGCATTGAGGATCTGGTGATGGTGGAATTCCGGCCAGTTGTCCCGCCCGAGCGCTTCACAAAGCTGGGTCGCCGCCTCCGGCCAAAAGGCCGAGCGCACGTTGGTCATCGCCTTGAACAATTCGGGAAAGCGAGCCAGTTCTTCGGTCTCCGGCTCGCCCTCGAAGATCTTCAGGTACTGCAGGCCGAGCTGGGTGGCAGCCTCAAAGTCCTGCTGCTTGACCAGATCCTGGATGAGATCCAGCAAGCGGCGAAACGCCCCGCGATTAAAGCGGGTGAGCTTCCGCAATTCCGTGGCTTTCTGTTTCTCCGGCACGGTGACCCACCGCAGTTCTTCCTGGATGCGCGCCAGGGTGGCCTGCGGCATGGCCACGTCCTTGCAGAACTGGGCCAGCTTGCGCGCCAGGCGGTCGGCCATCTTGGTGGCCTGCAGGCTGCGCAGCAGGACGCGCACCACCTCCTCCTCGACGATCACCGCGTCCAGGCCGGTGGGCGCCCGGTTGAGACGGTCGGCCGCCCACTTCACGGCGGAGTCCTCGATGATCTCCGCCGCCATCTGATCGGGAGGAAGGCTGCGCAGCTCTTCCCGCCTCTGTGGGGGAAAACCGGCCAGCGCCAGATCCGGCTTCATGTCTTTGAGGACACGCGCCAGATCCACGTAGGAACGTTCCGGGGCACCGGCCGCATCCAGCAGGTTGCCGTCGAAATACCCCTCTACCATGGCTTGGATTCCGCGCGGACCGTCGGCTCTGCCGGCAGATGGAGCCCAGCCGCCGCCTGCACCCCCTCCTCCTCCCCCTCCCGGCCCGCCACCTGGCCCCGTTCCTCCGCCCGCACCGCCCGGGCCGCCGGGCCCGCCCGGGCCGCCTGGCCCGGAACCGGGCGGTCCCGTGCCCCCAACCGGCGGGGCTCCGCCGATGCCGGTCCAAGGAACTCCCTCGCCGCTACCACCTCCATAGCCTCCCGCTCCCCCGCCGCCGGTATCCCAAGCTTCGCCTCCCCCGGCCCCGGCTCCCTCTCCTGCGCCAACGGGTGCTCCTGCCGGAGAGGCGGAAGAGCGCAGCAGTGCCTCGAAGCTCTCCATGGCGGTGGTGGCGGTAGAGCGGCTTTCGGAAAGGGTCTTGGCCAGCAGGTACGATTCTCCTTCCATGTCCAAGATGGTGTCGCCACTGTCGGTGCGCTTCTGGCTCTTGTCAGTCGGCAGGACACGAATGAATTCCAGCGGCTCATGCTCCAAGTAGTGGCCCAGTCCCCCGGCAGCTTCAATCTCCTTGGCGGGCCGGGCCAACAAACCCAGTCCCCGCCGGTAGGCCGCCAAGGTCATCCCCGCCTGGAAGGTGATGGCGCCGATTCCGCGTTTGAGGAATTCGTTCTCCAGGGCGTTCAGCGCCTTTTCCGTGGTCAGGATGTTGTTGAGCATGATGCGCTGGTCTACAAAACCGATAGTGAACTGTCCGGTCTGCTTCAGCAGCGCGTTCAGGACGTCGAAACTCTGCTGGAGGGGCTGGGCCGCCGCGCGGTGGTCGGCGGAGAAAACCGCGATGGTCTTGAACAGCATTTGCAGGGAACGGGCGTAGCGGATTCCCTGCACTTTGAGCTGGTTCCGGTCAAGCATGGGGCCAATCCCGCTGAAAACTTCCCTATACGAGTACCCTTGTACAACTTTTTGTTCCAAAGTGGAACGTTTTCCAAAGACGGGACTAAGCCGTCACAAGGAAGCCGTTCCCAGTGGTATGGTTGTCGTCGCGGAGTGCCCCTGGATGCCCGCTCGCAGCAAACACTCGCTCCTGAGGCAAAGGGCGGCGGGATTCGTGCTGATCCTGCTTTCCCCCTTTCTTGTCGTCTTTGTTCCTATCTATCTCTTGCTTTCGTTTGCCTTCGGGCTGATGCTCCACATTTCCATCTGGATTTGGTGGGGCACACGCGGCAAGTATGTGCTAATCGTATATTCCAACAGCCCGGTATGGCAGGACTATTTCGAAAACCAGCTGTTGCCGGCCCTGGAGGGCCGGGCCGTGGTTCTCAACTGGTCCGAGCGGACGACGTGGCGCAGGAGGTCCTTAGCCGTTCTGGCCTTCCGGTACTTTGGCGGCGACCGCGAATTTAATCCATTGGCCGTTGTATTCCGTCCCGGCCGGTTCCGCCGCGTGTTCCGGTTCTGGAAGCCCTTCCGGGAATTCAAGCACGGGAGGCCGCAGGAGGTTCAGCGGATGACCAACGAACTGCTTGAGCTGGTCGCTCCTGCGAGCGG
>CAZXVY010000173.1:0-5823 GCA_964644115.1 uncultured Terriglobales bacterium | reverse complement strand
GCCCAGTTCTTTCGCGGCGGCGCCTACAAGCCCCGCACCTCCCCGTACTCCTTCCAGGGACTGGGCGAAGAAGGTCTGCGCATCATGGCCGAAGTGCGCGAGCGTTTCGGCATGAGGATCGTAACCGAGGCCGTGGACAGCGAGTCGCTCGACCTGGTGGAAGAGTACGCCGACGTCATCCAGATCGGCGCCCGCAACATGCAGAACTTTTCCCTGCTCAAGCGCGTCGGCCGGGCCAAAAAGCCGGTGTTGCTCAAACGCGGCATGTCAGCCACCTTGGAGGAGTTCCTGATGGCCGCCGAGTATGTGATGAGCGAGGGCAACTACAACGTCATTCTCTGCGAACGCGGGGTGCGCACTTTTGCCGACCACACCCGTAACACCCTCGACCTGAGCGTGGTGCCCGCTGTGGAGCGGTTGAGCCATCTGCCCATTGTGGTGGACCCCAGCCATGGAACCGGACGCCGCAACAAGGTCACGCCCATGGCCCGCGCCTCTGTGGCCGTGGGCGCCGACGGACTGCTCATCGAAGTGCATCCCAACCCCGACCGCGCGCTCTCCGATGGCATGCAGTCTCTGTATCCGGACCAGTTCGACGCGCTCATGGACGAAGTCCGCCAGATCGCCGCCGTGGTTCACCGCAGCGTCCCCGCGGCCGCCGATGCTGGTCTGCCCGCTGCCACCCGTTAAGTGATTCGCGCCCCACTCGCTGCGCTTGTTCTCGCTGGCCTGCTGCCGGCTCTTTCCGGCTGCCGCCAGGAGCGGCTCCCCGACTACCCTCCCGCGTATCGCGAGTACGCCTACGTCACCAACAGCGGCAACGATACGGTTACGGTTGTGGATCTGCTGAAGCTGCGCGTAGCTCGCACGCTTCTGGTGGGCAAGAACCCTACCGGCGTGGCCGCCAACCCGAAAAAGAACGAGGTCTATGTCGTCAACACGGGTTCCGACAACGTCAGCGTAATTGACGCCGAGACCAGTCGCGTGGTGGCCACCCTCGGGGTGCGCGATCGGCCCTTCTTCATTGACGTTTCCGCCGACGGCCGGCGTGCTTACGTGGCCAACTCGGGTTCCGGCAACGTCTCCGTGCTGGATCTCGAGCGACACTCCGTCCTCGCCACCATTCCCGTGGGCGCTTCTCCCGGACTGGCCCGTGTTTCTCCGGATGGAACGCTGGTGGTGGTTTCTCTCCGAGGTGAGGGCGCCGCCGCAATCCTCGATGCCGGCAAACTCCAAGTTCGCGCCAAACTCACACTCTGCGCGAATCCGGAGGAGATTGCCATCCTTCCCGATTCCAGCAAGGCCTTCATTGCCTGCACCGGCTCCGGCCAAGTGGCGGCCGTGGACCTGAAGACCGACAGGCTGCTCGCCCTGCTCGACGTGGGCAAGACGCCCATTCACCTCGCCCTCAAGCCCGATGGCGGCCAGCTCTTCGTGAGCAACTTCGACTCCAACACCGTCTCCGACATCACCACCACCACCAACGAAGTGGGCGGCAGCTACCTCATGGGAACCAATCCGGTGCGCGGCCTGGTCAGCGCCGACAACAGCTTCCTCTACGTAAGCAACTTCGGATCGGATACCGTGGCCGTCTTCGGCATCGACACCGGCCGCCTCCTGACCACAGTTCGTGTGGGCAGCAAGCCCGACGCGCTTGCCCTCTCCCCGCGGCAGGACTATTTGCTGGTGGTGAACTCGCATTCCGGCGATCTGGCTGTGGTCCACAGCACCGAGGTGCGCGACCGCCGCCGCGAAGCCAACGTCCGCGCCCTTCTGCTGTTCACCATGGTCCCGCTCGGCAACCAGCCCAGCCAGATCGCGGTGAAGAACTTCATGCTGAAGAAGCCGCCGGTCTAGTCGTAGTAATCCAGCCCTAGGTGGGTAATCAAGGGTTCACCCTTCAGGTGGCGTAGGGTGTTCTTCAGCTTCATGAGCTGGATGAACAGGTCGTGCTCCGGATAAAGTCCCGGCGCGGTCATGGGCGACTTGAAGAAGAAGCTCAGCCACTCCTGGATTCCCTTCCCGCGCATTTCCGACGAGCGCTGCGCCAGGTCCAGGAACAGCACCAGGTCGAGCACGATGGGCGCCGCCAGAATCGAGTCGCGGCACAGGAAGTCGATCTTGATCTGCATCGGATACCCCAGCCATCCGAAGATATCGATGCTGTCCCAACCTTCTTTGTTATCACCACGAGGCGGATAATAGTTAATCCGTACCTTGTGATAAATGTTGCCGTAGAGTTCGGGATAAAGCTCCGGCTGCAGGATCTGTTCCAGCACCGAGAGCTTGGACTCCTCCTTGGTCTTGAACGATTCCGGATCGTCCAGCACCTCGCCGTCGCGGTTTCCCAGGATGTTAGTGGAGAACCATCCGCTCAGTCCCAGCATGCGCGCCTTGAACCCGGGCGCCAGGATGGTCTTCATCAGCGTCTGCCCGGTCTTGAAGTCCTTGCCGCAGATGGGCGCTTCGTGGCGCCGGGAGAGTTCCTGCAGCGCGGGGATGTCCACCGTCAGGTTGGGTGCGCCGTTGGCGTAAGGGACGCCCTCGGAGAGCGCCGCGTAAGCGTAGATCATCGAAGGTGCGATGGCGGCATCGTTCTTCTGCATGGCCTTCTCGAAGGCCGCCACCGTGGCGTGCGCTTCGGTGGGCTTCAGGAAGATTTCCGTCGAGCCGCACCAGATCATCACCAGCCGTTCCGCTCCCGACTTCTTACGGAATTCGCGGATGTCGGCGCGTAACTGCTCCGCCAGGTCCCGCTTGGTCTTGCCCTTCTTGACGTTGGGACCGTCGAGCCTTTTCACGTAATGGCGGTCAAACACGGCTTTGCGCGGCTTCACCGACTGCAGGAAGGGCTTCACCCGGTCGAGCAGCGAACGCTCCAGCACTCCCGCCTTGAGCGCGGCCTCGTACATGTCGTCCTCGAAAATGTCCCAGCCGGTAAAGACCAGGTCGTTGAGGCCGGCGATGGGCAGGAACTCCTGGATCAGGGGAGAGCGGCCGTCCGTGCGCTTGCCCAGCCGGATGGTACCCATCTGGGTTACCGAGCCGATGGGTTCGGCGAACCCCCGCCGCACTGCCTCTACGCCCGCAACAAAGGTCGTAGCTACAGCCCCCATTCCGGGCATCATGATGCCCAGCTTGCCCTTTGCCTTGCCGATCTCGCCGGACTTTCCGGCCGCCGTTTTCGTGCGTGCTTGTGCTTTGGCCATGACTCCTGGTCCGTTCCTGTGAGTTGCTGGATATCGGGAAAACTCTTTATCTTCTCGTATCGCTACGCCTTTAGCAAATCAGCTGTTCGTCCTCATGCGATGCTTCAGCCGCGACCACACAAACCAGATCCCGCCGATGGCTAGCACCGCGCCGATGACGAAATCAAACTGATGAAAATACTTGCCCAGGTAGCGCCAATTCTCACCCGCCTTCATGCCCAGCCAGGCCAGCCCAAAGCACCACGGCCACGAGCCGGCGAAGGTATACAAATGAAAAGGCGTCCGCGGCATGCGCGCGAGTCCCGCGGGCAGCGCGATGAACGTCCGAATCACCGGCAGCAGCCGGGCGATGAATACGGCCGCTGATCCGTAGCGGGCGAAGAAGCGGTCGGCCCAGTCCACCTCCGTCTGGCTCAGCAGGATCCACTTACCGTACTTTCTCACCAGGGGCCGCCCCCCGTAGTACCCGACCTCGTAGGCCACCACCGATCCCAGGTTGCATCCGATGGCGCCCGCGGTGGCCACCCACCACAGGTTGAAGCGCCCGGTGTACACCAGGTAGCCGGAGAACGGCATGATGACTTCCGAGGGCAGCGGGATGCACGCCGACTCGATGGCCATCAGGATCACGATGCCCGGGTATCCGCTGGCGGAAATCGTCGAGATGACGAACCCGCTCAGGATGGCAAGGACTTTCGCAATCATGGAAAAGCCACAGGCGTGCTAAAAGTCCTGCGAATCCTGGGCGTAGGTGTACCCCGGCAGCGTGGCCGCTTCCGCCGATTTGTCCACCTTCACGCGCACCGTAGGCACGTTGGCGGCCTGGGCATCGGCCTGCCGCAGCATGGCGAACTGGGTGAACAGTTCGCTGTAGAGCTTGGTGACCAGGTAGTTCTTCCCGTCGCTATTGTTGCGCCAAATTTGGCCGAGTTGGATGGCCTTCACCGACATCGCCGCACCAGAGTACCCACCCGCGAGCGCGTCGTCAACCGCCGCGCGGGTGCCCGACTGCACAGGCGCTGGATAGAACTCTATTTCTTCGCAGCCGCGTCCGGCAGTTTCCCAGCCAGCCACTCCCCCAGTCGGTCCGCCGGGAACCGCACTCCGACGTAAAACGTCCCAAACTCGGCGTACACCGCGCTGACCTCGTCGAACCGCATTTCGTAGATCAATTTCTTGAAGACCAGGGGTTCGTCGGCAAACAGGTCTACTCCCCACTCCCAGTCGTCGAAGCCGATCGATCCGGTGATGATCTGCCGCACCGCGCCGGCATAGCGGCGCCCCACCCTGCCGTGCTCCTCGAGCTGGCGCGCGCGTTCCTCCATGGGCAGCTTGTACCAGTTCTTCTGTTCGCCCCGCCGCCGGTTCATGGGATAGAAGCACAGGTAGCGCGAGCCGGGAATTTCCATCTCCAGCCGCGAGCCCATGGCTTCCTTCTGACGCCGCACCGTCTCCTCGGCCGCTTGCTTCCATTCCGCCGAGTGCGGCTCGACGCCCTTCTGCTGGAGCTCCTGGTAGAGCTTCAGGGTGGACTCGTAGAGTCCCAGTTCGATCACCGACAAATAGGAACTGGCGGGTTCCAGGTAGTCCCAGGCGCGCAGTCGGGAGAGGGCCAGCTCCGCCTGCTTGAGTTGCGCGAACGAATCGCGGAAGTGCACCACCATCAAATCGCCTTTATGTCCCAGCAGGGCGTACAGCGCGCTGTTTTCCTGCTCCAGCGCCGCCAGTGCTTCCGCTGCCTCCGCGGTGATTGCGTCCCTTTCGGACTGTGCCAGGCTGCGCCACGCCGGCCAGCGGAAGCGCAGCATCTGGTGCAGGACGCTCAGCCCTTCCACCGTCAGTGGGACGGCGGGAATCTCATTTTTTGCGGTGGGCTGCGTTGCCCGCACCTGGATTTTCCCCGTTGCCATGGAATACCTCGAACCCGAATTACAATTGTAACGGAGCCGGAAGATGGCGCGCCGAACGCAAACTCGCCAGCCCTCGCGCAGCGGACGCCACGAAGGCGCCGGCGCCCGCCGCCCGCGCGGACTTCCAGCGAAACTGCTGGCGGGCGCGGCCGCCAGGCCCGTGGCTGCGCCGCCCTCCGGGCGCAAGGCCGGCATCTTTCCCGGAAGCGGAGCCAAGAGCGGAGCCATGAGCGGAGCCACGGCCGGGAAAATGGCGCAGTCGAAGACAGCGCGCCCCGCCAGGTCGCGGGCGCCAGTCCCCGCACCCCTGGCCCCCGGCAGGGTCGCCGAAATCCTCCGGCGGCTCGACCAGCTCTACCCCGGCGTCACCTGCGCGCTCCAGCACCAGAGCGCCTGGCACCTGTTGGTGGCCACCATCCTTTCCGCTCAATGCACCGACGAGCGCGTGAACAAGGTTACGCCCGGCCTGTTTGCCAAGTATCCATCGGTTCACCACTTTGCCGCGCTCCAGCCCGAAGAGCTTCAGCCCGACATCCGCTCCACCGGCTTTTTCCGCAATAAGTCGAAGTTCATTGTGGGCGCTGCCCAGCGGGTGGTGAGCGAATACGGCGGCGAAGTTCCAGGCACCATGGAATCCCTGCTCACACTGCCCGGCGTCGCCCGCAAGACCGCCAACGTCGTCCTGGGCACTTGGTTCAAGAAGG
>CAZXVY010000172.1:0-5823 GCA_964644115.1 uncultured Terriglobales bacterium | reverse complement strand
GCTCGCCGCGGTGGTCAATCCGCGCCAGGCGCAGGCCATTCTGGAGCACTTCCGGAAATGATTAGCCACAGAGGCACAGAGACACAGAGGAAAGACAGGCATGTGCACGCCATCGCACTCCTCATCACCGCGCTGATTACAATCATTCTCCCTGCGCGCACGGAAGAACCTGCTCCGCTAATGCAGGTCGTCCTGCTGGGCACAGGGTTTCCGCGTCCCGATCCGGAGCGCGCCGGCCCAGCCGCGGCCGTCGTCGTGGGTGAGAAGGTCTTCGTGGTGGACGCAGGGCGCGGAGTAGTGCTGCGCCTGGCGGCGGCCGAGCTGCCCTTGAAGTCGGTGCGGGCAGTATTTCTCACTCATCTGCACTCGGACCACACCGCCGGCCTCCCCGACCTGTTCAACACCTCCTGGCAGTTTGGGCGCCACGCGCCCTTCCAGCTCTACGGGCCCAAGGGAACGAAGAAGCTGGCCTCCGCCATGCTGAAGTTCTTCGAGGCTGACATTCACATCCGGCGCGACCTGATGGAGAAGCATCCCGGCGCGGGCGCCACCATCAACACGCACATCGTGCGGGAAGGCGTGGTCTATCAGGACGAAGAGGTGAAGGTCACGGCCTTCGCCGTGGACCACAAGCCGGTGGAGCCGGCATTCGGCTACCGCTTCGATGCCGGTGGCAGGAGCATTGTGATTTCCGGCGACACGCGCCCCACCGACAACCTGGTTCGCTACGCCCAGGACGCGGACGTGCTGGTGCACGAAGCCATCCTGCCGGAATACCTCGACGGCGTGGACAAGCCCGAAGTGGCCAATCGCCTGAAGAGCTACCACACCACCCCGGAAGAGGCCGGCCAGATCGCCCAGCGCGCCCGCGTGAAGCTACTGGTGCTCACGCACCTGGTTCCCGGCAAAGACGAAGCCGCTTTCCGCGAGCGCGCCGGCAAACATTTCAAGGGCAAGATTGTGGTCGGACGGGACCTGATGAGGTTCTGAATTCAGGTAGCACAAATCATTCATGTCTTGTCATCCCGAGCGAAGGCGCGCAGCGCCGAAGTCGAGGGATCTTGGTTTTCTATTGTTGCCCGAAGATACTAGAACTGGTTTCAACAATGGTTTTCGGAGGTGCCGTTCAAGGCCGCATGAACACAGGGGCTTTAGCCCCTGCGGGAACCTCCCGGTACGCAAACGGAATTCCTGAAACCAGTTCTAGTGGTTAGTGGCGGGTGAGGTCTGCGGTCCCTTCGGCTTCGCTCCGGTTCTCACTTCCAACTCCTTGAACAGGTACATCTTCACGCTGGCTTTCAGCGGAGCGTCGCGCAGGGCATCGCGAAGGGAGGAAGTGGGCAGCGACTGCGCGATGTGCAGAATGCGTCCCAGCGGCGTGTTGACATTGCGCAGCAGGGCCAGCCGGACTTCCTCGCGCAACGACCACTTGCGGTGGCGGCAGACCAGTTCGACGAAGGTCTGGGGCGCCCTTTCGCTGCGCAGGGTCTTGACGATCCAGGCTTCCGTCATCCGCGGATTGTCGAGGGCGGCGATGATGACCCGCGTTTCTTCGTCCACCAGCAGCGCCGCCGCCACCCGTCCCGATGACTGCCGGGCCAGCGACAACCGCTCGCCTGACGCGATGGTATCCAGGCGCGTCACCAGCGCTTCTTCGGCCGCCATCTTCACGTCGGCGGGAGCGCCGGGGGTGAGCGCTACGTGCATCAGCTCGAAAGTGTAGAGATGCCGCACGATGGGAATGGAAACATGGCGCGGCGCGCGCGGGTGGCGCACCACGGCGTTGATCACCGGGCGGCTCTTCATGGCCGAACCGTTCTTGGTGAGGTCTTCGATGGCGGCGCGGGCCAGGTCGCGGCGCGCCAGGAAGGCCAGCGCCAAGTCCTCGGTGAGGCGCGGGTCGGCAGCCACCCGGCGTTGCACTTCCTCCGCCAGATGATGGATCAGCAGCTCGATGGGGCCGTCGTCCGGCTCCGCGGCATCGTGCCGCGCTGGCGGGGGCACGTGCCGGCCCGCCTTCATGACACCACCCGCGGCGCCGCCAAGTCGCCTTCCACTTCCTGGCGGGCGGAGCGTCGCGCGCACACCAGCGCCCCGCCCGCGCCATCCGCCTGGCCAAAGGTGACGGTGCACTGCGGCCGCTCCGCGCGCAGCGAGTTCTCAAACACCTGCTGCACGCAGAACGAGTTGTTGAACACGCCTCCGGAAATGCGCACGCGCACGGGCTGCGCTCCCGGCCACAGGCGCCGCATCACCACCTTGGCCAGGGAGGACAGCTCGCTCCCGGCGCGCATCAGGATGTCGCGCGCCAAGCCGTCGCCGCGGTCCGCCGAGGAGAGCACCAGGGGAAAGAGGGCAGCGAAGTCGGGAGGGGGGCTGGCATTGGCGACCCGGGCCACGTCTTCGCGGGTGGCCAGGTGCCAGGCGTTCATGATGCCGCCGATGAGCGCGTTGCTCTGCCCGCTGTCAATCGCGCGCAGCGCTGCCGCCACGCCCGCGCGCCCGATCCAGTCGCCCGAGCCTTCGTCGGACACCGCCGGGCCCCAGCCCCCGGCGCGCGCGGTTTCGCCGCGCTCGTTGCGGCCGTACACGATGGAACCCGTCCCCGCCAGCACGATTGCTCCCGAGGTCTCCGGAAACGCGGCCTCGAAGGCCACCACCATGTCTCCCACCACGTCCACCGTGCCGGGTACGATTTCGGCCACGATCCTGCGCACCGTCTCCCGGGCCTCGGGATGGGAAACACCGGCAATGCCGATACAGGCGTGGGTGATGGCGGCCGGGTCGCGGCGGGCCTGCTGGCAGGCACTGACGATGGCTTCGTGCAGCGACTCGCGCGCCCGCTCCTCGCCGACGCGTTGCAGCTTGCTGCCGCCCGTCTTGGCGCGGCCCAGAATGGCGGAGTCGTCGCCCACCGCGCAATCGGTCTTGGTGCCCCCGCCGTCGATGCCCAGATAAAGCGCCATCGGCGTATTTCTATCACATTCGCGCGCCGCCGCGCCCCATACTTTTCCCTCCGGATTTGCCACAGATGATTCATAATGGTTTCGCGAACGCCCGATGGCCCTGCGACCCCTGGACCTGATCATCATCGCGGTGTATCTGGCCGGGATCACGCTGTTCGGGGTCCGCTTCCGCAAGTCGCAACGCACGCTGCAGGACTACTTCCTCGCCGGGCGCGGAGTGCCCGCTTGGGCCAACTGCCTGTCCATCGTGGCCACGGAAACCTCCACCCTTACCATCATCTCCATTCCCGGACTGGCCTACGACACCAACCTGGGCTTCCTGCAGGTGGCGCTGGGCTACTGCGTGGGACGCGTGCTCATTAGCCTGGTGCTGCTGCCGCAGTACTTCCGCGGCGAGTTGTTCACCGCCTACGAACTCATCGAGCGCCGCTTTGGCCCGCGCCTGCGCTCGGTGACCGCGGCCCTGTTCCTGCTCACCCGCGCCGCCGCCGACGGCGTGCGCGTCTGGTCGGTGGCCATCGTGGTGATGATCGCCGTGGGCACGGGCGAAGTGGCGTCGGTGGCCATCATCACCGTCTTGACCCTCATTTACACCCTGGAAGGCGGGCTCGCGGCCGTAATCTGGACCGACGTGGTGCAGCTCGTGGTCTACCTCGGCGGCACGCTGGTGGCCCTGGCTTCCATCCTCCATGCGGTTCCTGGAGGCTGGGCAACCGTTGCAGACCTGGCTGCCGCCGGCGACAAGTTCCGCGTGCTGGACTTCTCCTTCGACCCGGCCATCAAGTACACCTTCTGGGCGGGACTGATCGGCGGATCGTTTCTCACCATGGCCAGTCACGGCACCGATCAACTGATCGTGCAGCGCTTGCTGGCCGCGCCCAACCAGCGCAGCGCGCGGCGCGCCCTGATCGGCAGCGGCCTCGTGACCTTTGCACAGTTCACGCTCTTCCTGGTAATGGGCGTGGCTCTGTACGCCTTCTATCAGCGCGTGGAGCCGGGGCGCGTGTTCGAAAAGCCGGACGTGATCTTCCCTACGTTCATGGTCACGCACATGCCCCCAGGCGCAACCGGTCTGCTGATGGCGGCCATCCTGGCGGCAGCCATGTCCACGCTGAGCTCGTCGCTCAGCTCGCTGGCCTCCACCTCGATGATGGATTTCTACTTGCGCCGCAGGCCGGAGGTCCCTGAGGCGCGACGCCTGCGCCTCTCGCGCCTCGCCACGCTCTTCTGGGCGGCCGTGTTGTTTGCGCTGGCCCTAGCATCGCGAAGAGGGGGACGAGTGCTGGAGATCGGGCTTTCGATCGCCTCCGTGGCCTACGGCGCGATGCTGGGCGTGTTCCTGTTGGGCGCGATGACCCGCCGCGCCAACTCCAACGGAGCACTGGCCGGTATGGCCTGCGGCCTGGGCGTCGAACTCTACCTGTGGACCGCAACCAACGTTGGCTGGACCTGGTGGGTTGCGGTGGGGACGGTGGTGACGTTCGCGGTCGGTTACTTCGTGAGCCTTTTGTTGCCAACGCAGGAGGGCGGAGAAACAGCGCATGGCTGAGACTGATTCGAGTCCGGCGAGGCCGCGGCCCGAGCTGGCGCGCGACCTGGAGGTGCGCCACGCCGCTGCCATCGTAGTGGGCATCATCATCGGCAGCGGCATCTTCCTGGTGCCGGCGGAAATGATGCAGGCCGTGGGTTCGGCCAAGCTGGTGTTTCTGGTCTGGATCGTGGGAGGGATTCTTTCCTTCTTCGGCGCGGTGACCTACGCCGAACTGGGCGCCATGAAGCCGGGCGCGGGCGGCGAATACATCTACGTGCGCGATGCCTTCGGACCGCTGCTCGGTTTCCTCTACGCCTGGACCTGGATGACCATCGGCAAGCCTGCATCCATCGCCACCGTGAGCATCGGCATGGTGCGCGTGCTGGGCAACTTTCCCGCGCTCAGCTTTCTGCGGACCGAAATCGCGAGCGCCTTCGTGTTTTCGGAACGCATCTCCATCACCATGGGGCACGGGCTTGCGGTGACCGTCATCGTCCTGCTGACGGCGTTGAATTACATCGGAGTGCGCAAGGCGGGAGAATTTCAGGTGGTGCTTACCGTGCTCAAGGTGCTGATGATCGTCGCCATCGCGGTGGTGTGCTTCAGCTCCGGTGCGGGCGACTGGGAAAATTTCAGCAGCGTGCACCAAGGCGCCAAGGGCGGCGTCACCGGCTTCATGGTGGCGCTGATCGCGGCGCTCTGGGCCTACGACGGCTGGAACAACCTGAACATGGTGGCGGGTGAGATCCGCCATCCGGAACGGGACGTTCCCAGGGCGCTGATTTTCGGCGTGGCCGCGGTGGCGTTTCTTTACATGCTCACCAACGCGGCGGTGCAGTACATGATGCCCGCGCCGGCGGTGGCCGCGGCCGAGCGCCCGGCGTCGGACGCCATGCTGCTCGCCGCGGGATCACTGGGCGCAGGACTGGTGAGCGCGGGCATGGCGCTCTCCATGCTGGTCACGCTCAACGGACAGATCCTGGCTGGGGCGCGCATCAACTACGCGGTGGCCCGCGATGGATACTTCTTCTCCAGCCTAGCCACGGTGCATCCGCGCTATCACACACCCACGGTTTCACTCATCGTCAGCGCGGTGCTCACCATCATCCTGATCCTGGTGGGCGGCAACTTTCAGCAGCTTTTTTCACTGGCAATTTTTGCCGCGTGGCTGTTCTACATGATCGCCGCCAGCAGCATTTTTATTTTCCGGCGGCGGGAGCCGGATGCGCCCCGTCCTTACAAAGCGCTGGGCTATCCGGTGGTGCCGGCGCTGTTTGTGGCGGCGTCGGCGGTGCTGCTCTACTACTCCTTCGCCACCAACCTGCG